>SPBY01000198.1 GCA_004525825.1 Bacteroidia bacterium | reverse complement strand
GCCGGATTGTATCCTACGACAGCTTTTGCCGTCCCCCGGATATTGATCCCAGTCATGTAAATATGAATGCTTCGCAGGAACGCTCATCTGTGGGCGGAATGTGGAGATCTACCCTGGCCGACGGAAGCAATGTTGATATCTGGGGTGCCCATAGAAAAAAGGTTAAAAATCCTTCTGGTGAACTGGAGCAATTTGCTTCCTTTCCCCTGGAGTCGGCCACAAGCATTGAAGACCTGCGCAAGTACAAGTGGCCAGAAGCTGACTGGTGGGACTTCAGCGATTTACGCTCTTTTATTGATACCCTGAACGATTCCGGAATCTATAATATCCGATACCGGCTGGGATCATTCTTTGAAACTGCCTGGTCCCTCTACAACTTTGAAAAATTCCAGTTGGATCTGCTGCTTAATCCGCACATGACCCAATATGTAATGGATCGCATTGCCGAAGTACACATTCAAAATTTAGAAAGAGTGCTGGAGCTGGCTGGTGATCTAATTGATATTGTGTACTTCTACGATGACGTAGCCACCCAGAACAATCTCTTAATCAGTCCGGAGCTGTATGAAGAAAGCATCCAGAGCTATCATCAAAAAGTCATAGATCTTGCAGCAAAGTATGGCAAGCCCACCATGATGCACTGTTGCGGCTCGGTCTACTCACTCATCGAAACTTTCATACAAATGGGATTGAAAATTCTTAATCCCATACAACCATCTGCTGCCAATATGAACCCGGAAAAACTGGCTGAGGAATTCGGCGGACGCATTGCTTTTCATGGGGGCATAGATGTACAGCAATTCCTGCCGGCAGCGAATCCGGAGGAGGTTAAAGAAAAAGTTAATTATACCTCCGAAGTCCTGGGGAAACATGGCGGGTACATTTTATCGGGCTCACATCATCTGCAGGCCGATATTCCCCTGGAGAATGTACTGGCCATGTATGGGGTCATTTAAAACAATAATATCATAATACAATAAACCATGGGAAAGGTAACGGTAGTCGGAAGCTATATAGTTGCACTGGTAATAGATACAGACAGAATACCCATTGAAGGGGAAACCCTCACCGGAAGAAATTTTCACTCGACATTTGGAGGGAAAGGATCCAATATGGCCTGTTGTGCCGCTCGTCTGCAGGCCGATTCCGCTTTTGTGGGGAAAGTGGGCAAGGATTCCTACGGGGAGGAATTTGTGGATTTAATGAAACAGGAAGGTGTAAACCATGAGGGTCTCCTTTTCTCTGAAAATCTGTCCACCGGAGTCGGTTTCATAGTGTCCAGCTCCACAGGAAGCAATATCATTGTGATAGATAGCGGGGCCAACGGCGAATTCTCACCCGACGACATTGAATCGAATGCAGAGATTATCGATGCATCAGATGTGATACTCTCTCCCCTGGAGATACCCCTGGAAACTACCCTGGCGGCCGCTAAAAGAGCCAAAGAAAAAGGAGTGAAATCCATTCTCAATCCGGCACCTGCCCTGGATCTCAGGAAGGCCGATCTCAAAGATGTCTTTGCTATTACGCCCAATGAGACCGAAGGACGGATTTGCCTGGGCCTCTTGCCCGAAGATCCGATCAGCGATGAAGACCTGGCCATGGCCCTTCTTGAACTGGGCGCAGAAAACGTAATGTTGACCCTGGGTCACAAAGGAGTGTTATGGGCCTCAGAAAAAGGATTGAAGCAGATCCCTGCCCTGGAAGTGAATGTGGTGGACAGCGTTGGTGCAGGAGATGCCTTCAATGCGGGACTTGCAGTGGGACTAAGCGAAAACAGACCGGTGTTGGAAGCCATAGCTCTGGGAGTCACTGCTGCTTCTCTTTCCACCCAGAAACGAGAAACCATAGGGTCTTATCCTCCCCGAAGCGAAGTAAATATGAGGATCCATGAAACTATTGACAAAATAAAATAAAAACGGATCATGATAGCCTTAGCTTTTTCACTGGTATTGATCGCCGGCATCTTTCAGGGAACCTTTGTGCTTCCCATGACTCTAACCAGAAAATGGGAATGGGAGCATACATGGGCTACTTTTTCCTTGCTGGGCATGCTGGTATTTAACTGGATTCTTACCTTAATATTTATACCTGATATATTTTCCATCTACGCATCCATACCCTCCAGCGACATCCTCATCCTGATCCTCTTTGGTGCAGGATGGGGCATCGGAGCCATTCTATTCGGACTGGGCATGGAAAAGCTGGGCCTCGCCCTGGGATATCCCATCATCATGGGCCTAATAGCCAGCCTGGGGGCATTAATTCCACTGGCAGTGATTCATCCTGACTCCCTGTTTATGACCAGAGGCCTTGTTCTCTTAGCGGGCATGGTGCTCGTAGTCATCGGAATAATTGTCTGTGCCCGATCCGGATCTATGAAAGTACCGGATGATGAGGGAAGCAGGGAGCGAAGATCCGGGGGACTCATGGTGGGATTATCCATTGCCATCTTTGCGGGCATTTTATCTTGCCTGCCCAATGTGGGAATAGCTTTTGGGGAGAACCTGATTGAGGCTGCCAAAGCCATTGGAACTCCGGATACTTTCGCGGGAAACGCCTCCTGGGCCCTGTTCTTCACAGTAGGCTTCCTGGTGAATATTGCCTATTGCCTGTACCTGATGATAAAGAGGAAGAGCCTGAAGAATTACTTCAACCAGGAATCCCGAAGAAATTTCGGGCTAAGTGCCTTAATGGCAGTCCTCTGGATTGGAAGCTTTTATTTGTACGGCATGGGAGCCGCCAAACTGGGAAAATGGGGCATAATAGTGGGATGGCCCCTGTTTATTTCACTTTCCATTGTGGTTGGAAATCTCTGGGGAATCTGGCGCGGTGAATGGAAAGATGCGCCCCGCAAAGCACGCAGCTTACTGAATATTGGAATTCTAATTCTCTGTGCGGCTGTGGTAGTGATAGCCATAAGTAATTCTTTATAAGACATTAACATAATAAATACAAGCCCATCAATTTTACCCAATGAAACATTTTTTTAAGATTAGCGGGATATCAGTTCTTGGAGCAATAGTTCTTGCCATGATGCTTGGATTTACAGATCATTCAAACGACCTCTCTAAGTTCAGTAATGACTTCATCCCAAACTACGAGGACACCACAAAGTGGGCAGTGCCATTTTCTTCCTCAAAATTGCCTGAGATAAAACCTTCGGACCATAGCTCCTTTGGTTCCGGAGACCTGGGAACCTGGGAAACAGATGAATTCGGAGCTCCCGTATACCGCTATACCTGCAATCAGCTGACCGATCCCATCGCCTTTACCAGGGTAAATCCGGAGTGGATCTCACCTACCAACCATATGCACCAGATAGGCAATGACCGCTTGGTGGGCGTCGTTTCAAATTACGGATATGTACAGGTGAGACAGGATGAAGGAAGTCCCAAATTCTTAAATGATTTTGATCCCCAAAGAGGTTCTTACGGGGGAGGCATAGGTATACTGACCGACGGAAAAAATTCCTTCTCCACTTTCTTCCCCGGAAACGCAGATTCTTACGATCGCTATTTTGGAACCGGCTATCTCCGCAAGGAAGTAAGCGGACATGGCTACACGGCCAATCAGGTAATCTTCGCCCCCTTCGGCGACGATCCCATTGTGATTTCCCAGGTAACTATCAGCAATCACAATTCTGAAGCGGCCGATCTCAAATGGATTGAATATTGGGACAATCATAGCTACCAGTTTTCACAAAGAGCTTTCTGGCAATCCACCATTTTTCCAAATCAGGGATCCGTCCCTGACCTGAGAAGAGATTTCGCCCGTAAATTCAGTCACAACGTGAAAACCATTGAAAATGGCAGCGGAATCATTGATCATAGCACCTTTGACGGATTTACGGAAAAAGAGGAAAGCGACTGGGCGAGAGTTCAGTATATATTGGCTACGGTGGCCAAAGCATATACGGGAGGAAAGATTGAAATGCCGGTAGATGAGTCCAGACTCGACGATATAGACCTGCCGGCCACCTTCCTGCTATCTTTGGATGATGCACCCACAGGATGGTCCAGCAATCCGGCTTCGTTTTTTGGCTTAGGCGGAATGGATTCTCCCGAGGGCCTGAATGCTGATTTGGGATTGAAAGGATCAGAGCCGGAAAGCGGAGATGCGCTGATGCTGGAAAGAAAAGTGCACCTGGAGCCCGGTGAAGAGAAAACCTTATACTTTGTCTATGGTTACCAGGAAGAAGGCGTCGACCTTGACCAGCTCATTTCAAAATACAAAACCGGCATACAGGATCAGCTGAGAAACACGGTTCTGGCCTGGCACAAAAACAGAATTTCCTTTAAAGTAGGAGGCGAAGAGTGGGTCGATCGTGAATTGCTCTGGCACAACTACTACTTAAGAAGCAATCTTACCCATGATGCATTTTTCGACAATAAGATCCTCTCTCAGGGACACGTCTACCAGTATGTAATCGGTTTCCAGGGAGCGGCCCGGGATCCCATGCAGCATGCCATGCCCTTCATTTTCTCGGAACCGGAAATCGCACGGGAGGTAATTCGATATTCCTGCAAGGAGGTAATGGACGACGGATCGATTCCCTACGGTATCGTTGGAAGCGGTGTAGTCATGCCCGCACCATTTTTGCCCAGCGACACAGAATTGTGGCTGCTCTGGCTGGCCAGCGAATATGTACTGGCCAACAGGGACATGGAGTTTCTGGAGGAAGAGATTACCACCTACCCCATCTATCAGGATGGCCTGCCTAAGAGGTCCATCAAAGAGATCCTGCAGGTCTGTTACGATCATCTGGTGAACACCACAGGAACCGGCAAACATGGTTTAATGAGATTGTCAAACGGCGATTGGAACGATGGGGCCGTTATGGGTTTTGTCCCTGCCGATCAGGAAGAAGAGGTAAGGATTCATGGCGAGAGTGTGTTAAACGCCTCATTTACCTCCTATGTACTTGATCTCTATGGCACATTACTAAACTATATCGGAGAAGAAGATCTGGCTTCAGCATCCAAAAAGGTAGCTGAAGAACAGAAGATGGCTGTTCGGGAGCAATGGGCAGGCAAATGGTTTAGAAGGCAATGGCTGAACGACAGCCTGGGCTGGATAGGTGAAGATGTGATGTGGCTGGAACCCCAGCCCTGGGCCATCATTGGGGGGGCCAGTACCCAGGAGCAAACCAAAAAACTTGTAAGTTCATTGAATGAATATATGAGAGACCCCTCTCCCATTGGTGCCTATCTTCACAGTGAAAAAATTGAGTCCATGCCGGTCCCGGCAGGTACTCTGACAAATGCTGGAATATGGCCCTCCATCAATGGAACACTTATCTGGGCTTTGGCCAATGTAGACAAGAGCCTGGGCTGGGAGGAATGGAAAAAGAATACCCTGGCCTATCATGCCGAAGCATATCCGGAAGTCTGGTATGGAATATGGAGCGGTCCTGATTCCTACAATTCAGTCCTGGCTGATCATCCCGGACACACTTACGTATCAGCAGATAATGAAGGTGATGAAGTTCTTAACGGAGTCAACTGGACCGATTTTCCTGTCATGAATATGCATCCCCATGCCTGGCCATTGTATGACGTCCCGAAACTATTCGGATTGGAATTTACCACCGAGGGTTTTCAGGTAAATCCTACATTTCCCTCAGATTACCATTTCTCCAGTCCTCTGATCAGTTTGAAAAAGGATGGCTCTACTATAAGCGGTACTTACCATCCTGCTACACCCGGCCATTGGAAGATTGTGATACAAGGTATAAATGCTGCTGAATATACATCATTGCTTGTAAATGGTAAATCCGCGGATTTGGGTTTGAACGAAAAAGGAGAAATTGTGATTCAGGGTAACAACACCACCGAAGAGCCATTGAAATGGGAGTTGACCAAGTAAAATGCAGAATAATCGGAGAGGGTATTAATGATCCTCTCCGTCCATTTCTATATTTCGAACATATTCTATATCGGCTTCCACATCTACTAGAAAATTACTCCAGTGAAAGCTGGTAAATTCGGGCCATTTGGGTTCATGATGCCCCATGCTCACATAAGGCATGGGTTTATATTGATCGGCTGTTAGTCGAACAACTTCTTTCCATGAACCAAGACATTTCTCAAGATGTACAATGGCGTTTTCTTTTTCTTTCTCTTGCTTCGAAAGATTGTAATTTTCAAG
>SPBY01000435.1 GCA_004525825.1 Bacteroidia bacterium | reverse complement strand
TGAAAAAGAGACCACATGAAGAGTGGCCATGGGTACGTTGATCCCGGATCCGGAAAGTGATTCGGAAGTTATGCCGGCCCTCATTTCATACCTGACAGAGGTAAAATAACTGAACAGCAAACGAATGGCAAGATCATTGCAGTCCTCCCCGGGGACAAGGATAATTTCCCTGTCAAAACCGCTGTCCTTTTCCATACGAATATTGCCCGCGCTATCCTGAATGAATTGAAATGCCTCGCCCGATGGAAGCGCTATTCCAATGCGGGAGATTTCCGATGGCAGCAGATCTATCAACAGGTGTTCGCGGTAGTGGTTGGAGGCGCTGGAAAAAACCTTATCCAACTTCAAATCAGGGTATCCCGATACTGTCACATAATAGGCCCTCTCTGAACGGGGCGGAATCACCAGGTACTTGCCTGAAACAGAAGAGAAATCAAAGGACAGTAATGCCCTGTTGCCCTTGAACCAGGTGATCCTCCTGGTTTCTGAGGACTCTGCACCAGGGTCCTCATCTCCGTCCACACTTACCATGGAAGAGATCTGGAGCCGGCCAGCTGCAATAAGAAGGTTTTGTACGGAGGCCTGATTGCACGTCTCTTCACCGAACAGCAGCCAGCTGTCATCGACTCTGATCAGAACAGTGGAATCATAGGCATCAGCCAGAACGATCCTGTCCACTGCATCCATATCCCTGAGCGCCACCTTCCGGCTCTCCTTCCCCAGTGTGCTCCACGGATCCTTAATCAAAAGCAGAATCAAAAGCACCGCCAGCAGTGAAACAATCAACAGGATGGTCCGGCGCTTTCGCATATCAGAGTGCATATCTGCGTTTCCTGACTGCCTGGATGGCGACTCCTGCCACCAGGACCAGCAACAGCGGAAGCAGGGTATTTAAAAGTTTCCATTTCAGAAGCTGCTGCTTCTGGCCAATCATTTCTTTGTTGAGTAAGCGGAGTTTAAACTCCCTGGACCTGAGCTCAATGATCCCAGTCTCATCGCACATGTAATTCACCACATTCATAATGAACTCACTGTTCCCAAAGGTCTGCCTGGTATAAGGGTCGTATCCCAGAGGCTGTGCCCGAAACGCGCCCTGATCAAACTGAACCTCGTTGGCGGGGATGTCTCCGTCGGAGAGCACAAACAGGGAGGTGGATTCACCCTGATGGATAGGCTTCCAATCCGCAGGTGTGACCCCTTCTGGCACCGGATAGTTCTTATAGAAGGATACAAACTTGCCCTCCAGGAGAACTCCTACCGGGAGCTGAGAAGATTGGTACAATGCTGGATCGGGCTCTACGGTCACCTCTTCCATGCTGATATAGAGCGGGACATCCCGTTTTCTGGAAGCGGGAGAGGTGGCCAGTAAAACGGTTTTACTTACCTCCCCTCCCCCGGAAACGGTATCCAGTGAAGAGGCAAACTGACTCAGCACATAATTGAGTCCCCGTGTTACAGGATGCGTAGTAAGACCAGCCAGCAGGGGATAGTACACCCAGGGCAACATGGTAAATTCTGCCTGCTGTCCGGCCGGTGCTGTATTGACAGGCACGTAATTGCACTGCAGATCCGATAAAAGGTTGTAGTTTATCCTGATTCCATAGGTGAACAACATATCTTCCAGTCCCACCGCATTTGCCAGGGCCACCGTAGTACCTCCCGAGAGGCTGTCGGCAAAGGGATTTACGGGATCGAGGAAAAAGAGGACCTTGCCCCCCTGCATGATGTACTGATCAAGAGCGAACTTATCGGCTTCACTGTAAGTCTGCATGGGACGAGCCACGATCAGTGCCTCGTAATTGAGCAGCACCTCCACGTTTCCCTGGATGTATCCGCGATCGACCTGGAAAAAATTCTTCAGCTCATCCATCAGGCTGTGGGTCTGAAGTGAGTCCAGTTCACCATGTCCCTCGATAAAAGCGATCTTTGGCACCTCCTCAAGCGTGAGGCTATGAATGGCTCTGGCAAATTCATACTCAAGGGTCTGAATGGAGTTGTTCAGGTTCAGCTCATGGCTTAGGGACGGATTGTTTTTTAGCAGGTTTACCGGCATTTCCACTTCCCCGTAGCTAGCCATGGCACCAGGGAATATAATCCTGGCCGAACTCCCCCCCTCACCATCCCGCACCTGGATGTTGGTCACATTCAATCCCCGCTCGTACAAATCCCCTATCGTCCTGTTGCGAATTGTTTCGTCCGCTTCGTCATAGAGGTTGATAAATTCATACTGCAGCTTATCCCCTCCATAGGCCCTGAACTCATCCATCAGCTCACGGACGGATTTTCTGAAATTCACAAATTCGGCAGGCAAATCCCCGTCCAGATAGATTTTCACATAGACCACATCGTCCAGTTCTTTTAAAAGCTGTCGGCTCGATTGAGACAGGGTGTGTTTCTTTTCGGAGGTGAGATCGATGCGGAAAAACTTCATCTCGGCAAGGAAGCCCAGGAGGATCACCAGGACCAGGGCAAGACCCAGATAAGTCAGGTTTTTCATTTTCAATCCTCTACGCGTCATCCTACTTTGCCATTTGCTGCTCTGCAGGACTGTTTGTGTCCCCGCGATAAACAACAACATAACACCGGCAAAATAGAGGATGTCCCTGGAATCGATCACCCCCCTGCTGATGGAGTTGTAGTGGTAACTTATTCCCATGCGTGAAACCAGAAATTCTATACGGCCCGATTCTGCGACCCCGCTTAGAAAATCAAATCCCAGGTAGAGCAGGAAAGAGAGAAAGACTGCCACAATAAAAGCCACTATCTGGTTGCCGGTCAGGGAAGAGGCAAAGATTCCTATGGCCGCATATATTCCACCCAGGAAAAGGAGTCCGATGTAGGAGCCCCAGGTACCTCCCATATCCATGTTGCCCGGGGGACTCCCCAGCCTGGAGACGGACCAGAAATAAATCAGGGTGGGCAGGAGGGAAAGGAGCACAAGGGCCCAGGAAGCCAGGAATTTAGCCAGGATGATTTGCAGCTCGGTGACCGGACGTGTATAAAGAAGATCGAGGGTGCCGGTGCGTCTCTCCTCTGAAATCATGCGCATGCTGATGGCGGGCACCAGGAAAAGAAAAACCCAGGGGGAGATGGAAAAAAGGGAATCCAGGGTGGCATACCCGTTAGCGATGACATTGAACTGTCCGGGCACAATCCACATGAAAAGTGAGTTAAGCAGCATGAAAACCCCGATTACCAGGTAACCTGTGAGGTTGCTGAAAAAACTGCTGATTTCCTTGATGAAAAGCGAGCGCATAATACTCTCTGGGTTAAAAGTTCCGGGCCGATTCCGGTAGACTTGAATCCGGGAGGTCCCTGAAATCCATTATCCGGACCCCATTAAAATAGAACTGTAGAATGTCCTGGTAGTTAAAACCGTCCCTGGCCATCTTCATGGCGCCCTCCTGGCTCATGCCAATTCCGTGCCCGCTTCCCTTTCCCCATACCAGGATGTTCTCCCCGTCGGGGAACATATCAAAGAAGGCCGACTTGAATCCCCAGTCCTCCCGGATCTTTGCCATCCGGATGGAGTCCTTGTCAAGTATGAAATACTTCTTCCTGCGCATCTGTTCCACGTAGATAATCTCTTCAGGTATCCGGT
>SPBY01000314.1 GCA_004525825.1 Bacteroidia bacterium | reverse complement strand
CGGAGCTGGAGGATCTCTTTAAGATTGGGACCGTTGCTCAAATACTGAAGATCCTTGAAATGCCCGACGGATCCACTTCGGTGATTATTCAGGGCAGAAAGCGTTTCATCCTGGAAGACCTTCTTACCGAAAAACCCTACCATGTCGCTAAAATCTCATCCCTTGAGGATGATGAGGATAAGCCTGCCGGTGAAGCCAAAGCAGTGGCAGCCGCATTGAAAGAGCTCTCCATCAAAATCATCAGGCTCTCCTCCAACATACCCACTGAGGCCACTTTCGCTGTCAAGAACATTGAGAGTCCCTCTTTCCTGGTGAATTTCCTGGCCTCAAACAGTGAACTCTCATTGAAACAAAAACAGGATCTGCTGGAGACCGACAGCGTGGCAAAGCGTGGCTTTACCCTGCTGGAGAGTCTCTCCAAGGAGGTTCAGATGCTGGAGCTGAAAAACGATATACAGACAAAAGTCAAAAGTGACCTTGATCAGCAGCAGAGGGAATTCCTCTTGCATCAGCAGATGAAAACCATTCAGGACGAACTGGGCGGCTCACCACAGGACCAGGAGGTGATTGAGTTCAGGGAGAAAGGGAAAAAGAAAAAATGGAGCAAGGAAGTGGCTGCTGCCTTTGAGAAAGAACTTGACAAGCTGCTGAGACTGAACCCTGCCGCGGGAGAATATTCTGTTCAGGTCAACTACATACAAACCCTGGTGGAGCTTCCATGGAACGAGTACACCAAGGACAATTTCAACATGAAACGTGCCAGTCGGATTCTGGACAAGGACCACTTCGGGCTGGAAAATATCAAGGACAGGATTCTGGAGCATCTTGCGGTTCTGAAGCTCAAAGGCGATCTGAAATCTCCCATCCTCTGCCTGGTGGGTCCCCCGGGAGTGGGAAAAACTTCCCTAGGAAAATCGATCGCAGAAGCCCTGAACAGAAAATATGTCAGAATGTCATTGGGCGGGCTCCACGATGAAGCTGAAATCAGGGGGCACAGAAAAACCTACGTCGGAGCCATGCCCGGGAGGGTGATTCAGAACCTGAAAAAGATAAAATCGTCCAACCCGGTATTTGTGCTCGACGAAATTGACAAAGTGGGCAGGAGTGCCCAGGGAAATCCTGAGTCGGCCCTCCTGGAGGTACTCGATCCGGAACAAAATGCCGCCTTTCACGACAACTTCCTGGAGCTGGATTTTGACCTGAGCCACGTGATGTTTATCGCCACCGCAAATACCACAGCCGGTATCAATCCGGCACTTCTCGACCGCATGGAAATCATCAATCTTTCCGGATATATTGTGGAAGAGAAGATACAGATTGCAAAAAGACACCTGATCCCCAACCAGATTGAGAATCATGGCCTTACCAGGAATCAGATATCATTTCCCTCTCCGGTCCTGGAATATATAATTGAGAGTTATACCCGGGAATCGGGTGTGAGACAGCTGGACAAACAGATAGCCAAGCTGGTACGAGTGGTGGCCAAACACATCGCCTTCGAGGACAGTTATGAAAAGAAGCTCTCCCGCAAAACGACCACCGAAATTCTGGGTCCACCCAGGTTCATCCGGGACAAATATGATGGAAATACCCATGCAGGAGTGGTTACCGGGCTTGCCTGGACCGCCACCGGGGGTGAAATATTATTTGTAGAAACTTCGCTGAGCCTGGGAGAAGGCAAACTGACCCTTACCGGAAACCTGGGCGATGTAATGAAGGAATCGGCTGTACTGGCACTAGAGTACCTGAAATCGCATGCTTCCCGGTTCTCTATCAATACAGAGGTCTTCAAGAAGTACAACGTGCATGTTCACGTACCGGAGGGAGCCATCCCCAAAGATGGTCCGTCGGCCGGGGTGGCCATGATGACCTCCATCACATCAGCTTTTACCCAGAGAAAGGTCAAAGAAAATACAGCCATGACGGGGGAGATCACCCTGAGGGGCAAGGTGTTGCCTGTGGGAGGCATCAAAGAAAAGATTTTGGCCGCTAAAAGAGCAGGGATCACTGATATTGCCATCTCCGCTGAGAACAGGAAAGATGTGGAGGAGATTAATGAAATTTACAGAAAAGGTTTGAATTTCAAGTATGTAAATGAAATATCAGGACTGATGGATTTTGTCCTGCTGCCCGAAAAGGTGGATCACGCCTTGGAAATCATCTAACAGATCAGAAGCTTGGCTGTTTCTATCCCATGTGCCTTCTTGATCCTCACAAAATAGATTCCGCACGGTAGTCCCTTTCCTTCCAGGTCGGAGACTGCAAAGTTGTCCTTATCTGCTGATCGTAATTTATAGACTGGCATTCCTTCAAGGTTAAAAACTTCTACCATATTTTAGCGAGTTTATGAGTAGTATGACTGGGTAATTATGCCGTCTAAATTATAAGACGCAAAGGGGAAAGTAAAGAGAAATCAGACTTATTGTGTGAATAGTGGCCCCTGGATTGTGAACCCTGCGCTTTTACGGATAAACCGTTTTACCTGGTGAAGATCGCTTCCAGCATCTTGATTTTCTGGGCCGGTATCTTGATGGAGCAGGTGTTGCCCGGGTATTCGAGCAGACAATGGCAGTTTTTCCGGTCCACCCGACTCAGGTATTTCAAGTTCAACAAATAGGATCGGCTGGCCCTGAAAAAGGTACCCCCCTCTAAAAGTTCCTCGATGTTGCCAAGATTCTGGGTAGTAGTCTCCCTGGCTCCGCTGGTAAGCTGAATATAGGTATAATTACCATCTGCTTCGCAAAAGACCACCTCGGCAGGATCTATCAACAAATACCCCGCCCGGGTGTTCAGTTTGATCCTGACCGGTCCGTTGCTCCTCAATGTCTCAATAAGCTGGTGAAGTTCCTGCTTCTGAACCTTCCTTACCCGCGTTCTGAAGCGCAATATGGCGCTATCCAGCTCCTCCTGGTGAACGGGCTTCAGGATATAATCAAAAACAGAATTACGGATGGCCTGGATGGCATAATGTTCGTAGGCTGTAACAAAAATAACTCCTGGCTCATGACCTGATCCCTGGATCTGCTCAATGAACTGAAATCCATCCTTACCAGGCATTTGAATATCCAGGAGTACCAGGTGGGGCTTTTCCCTCTTCATGAGGCTGACTGCCTCATCCACATCTCCGGCTGTCCCGACTACAGAAACACCATCTCTCTCCTGCAGCATGTATTTGAGCAACTCTCGGGCTTCGGGCTCGTCATCAACGACCAGAATTTTCAACAGATCTTCCATGAAGGAGGGGTATCACATTTCTCTTCGGGGCACAAGATATAAAAATCCTACAAAGACAAAAAACAGAGCTGTGCTACCCACAATTCGGTTTTTTTTGCAATCTTCAAGGTTCTAACGCTGTAAAGGCTTGTCAAACTCTACCCCCCATAGAACCACCACCACATTTGGGACACTGCCCGTCTTCATGACGGCCATCTCCACCATTCTGGGGGCCATTTTGTTTTTACGTTTCGGCTATGCCGTTGGTCATCAAGGTTTTATCGGAGTTATTGGAATCATTTTCCTGGGACATATGGTGACCATCCCCACCGCCATGGCGGTGGCCGAGATTGCCACCAACCAGAAGGTCCAGGGCGGAGGTGCCTATTACATCATCAGCCGGTCCTTCGGTCTCAATATCGGATCGGCCATCGGAATCACCCTCTTTCTGAGTCAGGCCATCAGCGTGGCATTTTATGTCATTGCCTTTTCTGAAGCCTTTGACCCTTTGATCCGCTACCTGCATTATGAGATCAACACCCCTTTAATCGATAAGCGTTGGGTGGGCCTGATCAGCATGACACTGTTGTCGCTGGTCATTCTTACGCGCGGCGCTAAAATTGGCATGAAAGCCCTCTATTTTGTGGTGGCCATTTTGTTCACTTCCCTGCTTTTCTTTTTCCTGGGCAAATCCACCTCCCCGGACTCACCCTTCATTTTAAATGCCCAGATCCAGAATCCGGACAATTTCTTTTTTGTATTCGCCATCATATTCCCTGCCTTTACGGGACTTATAGCGGGACTGGGACTTTCAGGGGATCTACGCAACCCGAGCAAGTCGATTCCCAGAGGTACACTTTGGGCCACCCTCGGGGGCTTTGTGGTCTATCTCCTGGTGGCCTATAAACTGGCCATTTCTGCCTCCCCCGAAGAACTGGCATCGGACCAACTCATCATGGAGCGAATTTCTTTGTGGGGACCCATGATTCCCATTGGACTGGCAGCGGCCTCCCTCTCTTCTGCTCTGGGTTCCATCATGGTGGCGCCCCGCACGCTGCAAGCCATGGGCTACGATGAAGTATTCCCTGGAACAGGACTCAACAGCTGGCTCTCCCGGGGCAAAGAGAAGGACAATGAACCCACCAATGCCGGACTCATCAGCATCATCATTGGTTTTGTTTTTGTGGCATTTGGGGACATTGATTTTGTAGCACAGATTATTGCCATGTTCTTTATGGTTACTTACGGTACGATCTGCCTGATCTCATTGCTGGAGCATTTTGCCGCAGATCCCTCCTACCGTCCCACCTTCAAATCCAGGTGGTACATATCCCTGCTCGGAGCCGTCACTTCATTCTGGCTAATGTTCAAAATGAATGCTCCTTACGCCCTCCTTTCGTTGATTGTCATGGGCGGGATCTATACCATGGTCTCCTCTTACAAAAGGAAGGAGAAAGGATTGGTCAACCTCTTCAGGGGGGTGGTATTCCAGGCCAGCAGGCAACTTCAGATTCTCGCACAGCGAGCCGACCGGGAGGACCTTGATGAGCACTGGCGACCCTTCACCATTTGTGTTTCTCAGGATACTTTCATGAGGCGGAGTGCCTTTGATGTACTGCGGTGGAT
>SPBY01000154.1 GCA_004525825.1 Bacteroidia bacterium | reverse complement strand
GCCTATGGTCAGGCCGGGGAAAAAGCTGTTCCTGTTTTCGAGAACGGAGAAGCCCAGATTGTACCCGCCTTTGAAAACCGGGACGACTGGATCAGGCACGATCTCTGGGTAGAGACAGAGTTTGATACGGACGGCGATCAGAAACTTGACCGGATGCACGTTTCGGTCACCCGGCCCAAGCAAACAGAAACCGAAGGATTGAAACTGCCGGTCATTTATGAATCCAGTCCCTACTTTGCTGGAACTGCTGGCTTTCCAGACGGACTGTTCTGGGATGTAAAACATGAGTTGGGCGAGATGGCGGAGGAACGCGTTCACCCCGAGGTAATTCGCAGGGGCGAACGTCCGGTGATCTCAAACTCACAAATCAGAACCTGGGTTCCCAGAGGATACATAGTGGTCCATTCTTCATCGCCCGGCACAGGATTGTCACAGGGTTCACCCACGGTGGGTGGCGATAACGAATCTTTGGCTCCCAAAGCGGTGATCGACTGGCTGTGTGGCCGTGCAAAGGGCTATACCGAACCCGATGGTCAGGAAACAGTCACAGCTTTCTGGTCCACCGGCAAGGTGGGCATGACGGGTACCTCCTATAATGGAACCATTCCACTGGCAGCTGCCACCACCGGTGTGGAAGGCCTTGAGGCCATTATTCCCATCTCTCCCAATACCTCCTATTATCATTATTACCGGTCCAACGGTTTGGTCAGATCTCCGGGAGGATACCTGGGCGAGGATATCGATGTATTGTATGACTTCATCCATAGTGGCGATGAGTCGAAAAGAGCGTACAGCAATGCCACAGTCAGAGATAAGGAAATGAAAGAAGGGATGGATCGCATCACCGGCGATCTGAATGATTTCTGGGAAGGAAGGGACTACCTAAACGATATGGGCCCCATGAAAGCAGCCCTGCTGATGTCGCATGGCCTCAATGACTGGAATGTAATGCCCGAACACAGCTACCGGATCTATATGGCCGCCAAAGAAAAAGGGATCCCCGCCCAGATCTATTATCACCAGAATGGCCACGGCGGTCCGCCACCCATGTCCATGATGAACCGGTGGTTTACCCGCTACCTCCATGGAATCGAAAATGGGGTGGAGAACGATGCCCGCGCCTGGATTGTCAGGGAACAGGATAAACCTTCAGAACCCACTGCTTACGAAGACTTTCCCAATCCGGATGCCGAGCCTGTTACCTTCAATTTAAGCTCCGGAGCTCCAGCCAGCGGTAGATTAAGCACGGGGAATACAGAGGGTCAGGGAACAGAAAGCCTGGTGGATAACTATTCCTTTGATGGATCTGCCCTGGCCAAAGCAGAGATAACCAATCACCGGCTTATCTATCTCACTCCCGAACTTGCCCAAGAAATTCATATTTCAGGATTGCCGGAGATCACCATCCGCCTGGCGGCCAGCAAGCCTGCCGCCAATCTTTCAGTGTGGCTGGTATCCCTGCCCTGGGAAGAAGGAAGAAGTCCAAAAATTACCGATAACATCATCACCCGTGGTTGGGCCGATCCCCAGAATCACGCTTCACTCTCCGAAAGTGAGCCCCTGACTCCCGGTGAATTCTATACCCTTACCTTCAAGCTTCAGCCTGACGATCAGATCATTCCCAAAGGACAGAAGATCGGCTTGATGATATTCTCCAGCGACCGTGAGTTTACACTCTGGCCGGAACCCGGAACAGAGCTGACTGTGGATCTGGATGCCACCAGCATTACCCTGCCGGTGGTGGGAGGGGCTGCCAGCATCAAAAGCGCGATCCCGGAATAACTATTCCGGAGCCAGGGATTTGTTTCAGAAAAGAGAATCAGATCTGACGTATTTGCCACAGAATACTTAAATTAGCTATGCACCAACAATTAAGACAATGGCTCTTCAGATCATTCCTTTTCAGCGCAGCATCAATACCTGCTACATCCTGAAGGACAAGGGAGCAGTCCTGGTGGATGCAGGTTATCCGGGCTGCGCAAAACCATTCTTAGAACTGCTTGCAAAGCACAATATAAAACCGGAAGAGATACTACTAATCATTCCCACCCATGGCGATTTCGATCACGCTGGAGGAGCGAAAGAGTTGAAAGAGCTTACGGGGGCAAAGATTGCCATGCATAAAAGGGACAAGGAGAACCTGGAGCAAAGCATTTTCCACTGGCCCGAAGGGGTCTCTGCCTGGGGCAAAATGTCCCGCACCATGCTTATGCCTTTTGTTAAGAAAATAGGATCTTTTGAGCCGGCTGAAGTGGATGTGGTACTTGACGATCAGGGAATGTCTTTAAAGGAGTACGGCATCGATGGAGAGATCATATATACGCCGGGGCATACCTATGGCTCCATCAGTGTAATCCTCGAATCAGGCGATGCCTTCGTGGGCTGCCTGGCACACAACAGGCTTCCATTTGTTTTCCGGCCACGACTGCCCATCTATGCCATGGATATTGAGTTGCTGAAGGAGAGCTGGGTGAAGGTCATCAAGCTGGGGGCCCAAACCATCTGGCCCGGTCATGGCAGATCATTCCCCCTGGAAAAAATCCTAAAATACCTTAATTAACATATAATGAGATTTTTATCCCTCTCAGTTGCCGCATTTTCGTTCACTTTTCTTTCACCCCTGAGCTCCCAATCCCCTTCGGAGGCTGCCCCGGGTTCCAACTCTCCAAAAATAGTGAGCCAGGGACCGGAAAAGGGAACGCTCCTGATCAGCGGGGGAAGGCAATGGCGACAAGCTGGTCGGCCAGGGACAAAAATACGACGTGAGGAAGCGCAAGCTTATCACAGAATAATTCAAGCTCAAACAGATCATCATGAAAAAAATCATCAAGGCATTTTCAATATTGCTGGTCCTTAATGCATGGTTCCTCCCCCAACTTAAGGCACAAGAAGTAATCACCTCCAAATTCTCCTCAGATGCATGGAAGGTGGAAGCCAGCAAATCAGAATTCACCACCATCGAAGGTAAGGAGTGCCTTTACCTGGAAAACGGTTCAGCTCATTTGGATGGTTCCGATTTTAAGATGGGAATCATCGAATACGAGGTGATGTTCCAACCGGGACGAAAATTCGCAGGCATCCAGTTTAGAATCCAGGATGCAGGCAACCACGAAGAATTCTATATGAGGGCTCACCAGTCGGGAAATCCTGATGCCACGCAATACACTCCTGTCTACAATGGGATGGCCGGTTGGCAACTATATTACGGGGAGGGATATTCCACAGCCTGTAGCTACAATTTTGGAACATGGATCCAGGTAAAGCTCATAGTGACCGAAAAAAGCATGGATGTGTATGTGGATGACATGTCTCAGCCATTGCTTCAGGTGCACGATCTGAAAAGGACTCCCGAAAGCGGGATGATCGGTTTCTGGTCCCTGCTGGGTGGTGCCTGGTATGCCAGGCTCTCTTACCAAAGCATGGATTCGCCTCCGCCCCTTACCCAAACGTTGAAGAAGCGCATTCCCCCCGAAGGTACCATTTCAGATTGGGAGGTCTCTTCTGCCTTTAATGCAAAGGACCTTGCTCCTTTTTATGCACTGGATGATTTCAAAGGAATGGATCAGTTGATATGGCAAACCCTGCCGGTGGAATATTCTGGAACAGTGAACCTGGCACAGATCTCCCCGGTGACCCAGACCACCAATACAGTGCTGGTAAAAACCACCATTCATTCCAAACTCAACCAGATCCTTAAGATGGACTTTGGCTACAGCGACGATGCCATTCTCTATGTAAACGGAAAAGTGCTTTACTCGGGCCAGCGCCGCTTTCTTTCCAGGGATTATCGCTACCTGGGCACCATCGGCTATTTCGATGCAGCCTACCTTCCTCTGAAAGAAGGAGAAAATGAGGTAGTATTTGCCATCACAGGAGGAGGCGGTGGATGGGGCATCAAGGCAAAACTGGAAACCCTGGAAGGGATTACTATGGCCCGAACCTCCTCCCATTTCTGATGCCGACCGTGCTGAGATCACATTGATACCCCTTCCTGCAGAACCTGTTCAAAAGCTGGTGCAATCTGCAGCAAAGAAATAAATATCTTTGGGGCAGAGAGACCGAAAATGACCCAGACCAGATTAAAGTTGCTGAATGACCTGTTTCACAGGTGGTGCGGAGAGAGCATTGTATCCATAAATAAACTACCGGCTTCCGGCTCCCCGCGGGAGTATTACCGGATAAAAGGAAAAGAATCCAGAGCCATAGGGGCCATCAACCTGGACCGGGAAGAAAACAATGCCTTCATTGAATTCAGCCGCCACTTTTATTCCAAAGGTCTGGCAGTTCCCAAAATTTACCTGGTCGATCTGGACAACCACACTTACCTGCAGGAAGACCTGGGCAATGTGACCCTGTTTGACTACCTGTTCAGGGTAAGGAACAACGGGAATTTCCCGGATGAACTCATCAGCGTGTATAAGGAGGTGCTGACTGAGTTACAGAAATTCCAGATCACCGGGGCGGAAGGACTCAATTACTCGGTGTGCTATCCCCGTTCCAGCTTTGACAGGCAGAGCATGCTGTGGGACCTGAGCTATTTCAAATACTATTTCCTGAAGCTGGCCGACGTTCCCTTCAACGAGCAGCAGCTTGAGAACGATTACAATACATTGATCGAATACCTCCAGGCACAGGACACAGAGTACTTTTTGTACCGCGACTTCCAGTCGCGAAATGTGATGCTGCGTGACGGCAAACCCTATTTTATCGATTATCAGGGGGGTAGAAAAGGAGCGCTCCAGTACGACGTAGCGTCCCTGCTTTACGACTCCAAGGCCGACATTCCCAGGGAGGTTAGGGAGGAACTGCTGGAGCACTACATTGACGGCCTGGCCAGCTATCCCTCTGTGGATGCTGAAAAATTCAGGGAATCCTACTACGCCTATGTACTTATCAGGATCATGCAAGCCATGGGGGCTTTCGGTTTCCGTGGATTCTATGAGAAGAGGATTCACTTTCTTCAGAGCATCCCTTATGCCCTGAACGATCTGAGATGGATTCTCGAGAACGTAAAATTCACCATCAAGATTCCCACGCTGCTGAAGGTATTCAGGAACCTCCTGATTGCACCCAAACTAAAGCGCTTCAAGGACAAAGAGGGACGTTCATCCACCATGATAGTCTCCATAAACAGTTTCAGCTACAAGGATGGGATCCCCGACGATCCCAGCGGTCACGGTGGAGGCTATGTATTTGACTGCCGGGTCATCCCCAATCCGGGCAAACTGGAGCAGTACAGGTCTCTGACCGGCAAGGATGAAGAGGTGAAAACTTTCCTTGACCCGCAGGGCGACGTAAACGAGTTCCTGAGCAATGCCTTTTCGATGGTGGACATGACAGTGGACCGCTACGAAGAAAAAAGCTATACCCACCTGATGGTTAGTTTTGGTTGCACCGGGGGGACACACCGCTCGGTTTACTGTGCCGAACGGTTGGCCCAACACCTGCGGGAAAGCCAGAATGTCCAGGTCACCCTGTGGCACCGGGAACTGGACTAGCTCTTAATCATCGATGGTCTGCCCCACCAGTTGACCAAACTTCCAGGCTGTTTGATCGTTTTGAGTCCCTTGAGTCTGTTTCATCAGGATCCCGATGACCTGCTCCTGGGGATCGGCAAAATACTGGGTATTGAAGTAGCCGCCCCATTGAAACGTACCTGCACTGCCCCGGCCCCCAGCATCCTGTCCAAGCTGGTCAATGACTTGAAAGGCCAGACCATGGTATGCCCCGCTGTTCTCCCAGATATCTCCAATGTGGTTGGCCATAATTAACTGCACGGTCGTCCTGCTCAGAAGGCGTTTGCCATTCAGCTCTCCCTGGTTCAGATACATCTGGAGAAAAGTCGCATAGTCTTTAGCGGTACTGGAAATTCCTCCTCCTCCGGAAAAATAGGTCCTTGCTCCTTTGATGGGATAATCCACATCATAGTATGGAGTAGTAAACCTGGTCCAACTGTTGTCCACATAGGTCTGAACAGGGACCAGCCTGTGATACTTCGATTCCGGCAGGTAGAAATAGCTATCTTCCATTCCCAGGGGAGTGAAAATGCGTTCCTGGAAAAACCTGTCCAGGGGCATGCCTGAGACGATCTCGACCAAATAGCCCAGCACATCGATTCCTTCGCTGTAAGTGAAATTTTCACCCGGATGGTGGTGCAGCGGAAGTTTGGCCAGCTTCCTGATATTGTCTTCCAGTACCAGGGGTTCCGTGGTCCATGCATCGTTGATGCCCACTTTCGCGTAAATTTTCCGGAATTGATCATTGTCAATAAACCCATATCCTATTCCCGAAGTATGTGTAATCAGATGACGAATGGTAATGGGCTTGCTGGCCGGTGTTGCGATATATGAAGAATCTTCCTCAATCAATGAATCCAGCACCATGGCATGTTCGAATTCGGGAATGTACTTTGAGATGGGATCATCCAATCTGAATTTTCCCTCCTCCCAAAGCATCATTACAGCTGTGGAGGTGATGGCTTTGGTCTGAGAGGCGATTCTGAAAATATCATCTCGCTGGAAGGCCCTCCCCGATTCAGTATCGGCCATGCCGAAGGCTTTGAAATAAACGATCTTCCCATGCCTGGCCACCAGGGCCACTGCGCCTGGAATCTCGCCGCGGTCTATGGATTCCTTCAGCATCTCATCGATCAGGGTTAGCCGTTCAGCAGAGATCCCAACAGAGTTGGGATTGCCTTCTGTCAGGGGTGGAGAATTCTTTATGGATGTAGTCTGACCATACAGTGCCAGGCCAGAAACCAAAAACAATAATGTGCAAATGTTTTTCATATAGATCTTTTTGGGTTTCATTTGGATTCTTTGCTGGAATCTTAGCTCCTTTTTTTC
>SPBY01000712.1 GCA_004525825.1 Bacteroidia bacterium | reverse complement strand
ACAGGACGGCCTCTCTTCTGAATCGGCTTATTTATCCAGGATTATTTCTTGTCGTCGTTGAATTTGACAGTAATGACATACCAAACCTGAACAGGTTTCCCTCTTTGCTTGCCGGGTGTCCATTCGGGCATTTCGTTAATCACTTTCAGGGCCGGCGCATCAAATCCTTCATAAGTGCTTCGCAGTACTTCGGTTTTAACAACATTGCCTTTGTTACCGATTAAGAAGCGAACACTTACTTCACCTTCAATCCCCTGACTCTTTGCTTTTTCCGGGTATTCGAGGTTGGAGTAAATATGGGTTTTCAGGGCTGATAGGCCTCCGGGGAACTTGGGCATGTCTTCCACTATGTAGAATATTTCCCCATCTTTCTCTATTGAGGCTGCCGCAGGTTCCTCAGCGGACGCTTCGGTAGCTGAAGGTTCTTTGGTGGTGATCATTACTACTCCGTCTTTGGCATTGTATTTTTTCACTACCTCACTGTTTGGATCCTTAAAGACAGAAATATTATCAATAAGATCGGGATCCAGATTATCAATCTCTGAGACCACTTTGCCATCCAACACAAATACAGGTTGTGCATCAGATCCGTCCTTTTGCTTCAGAGTGATGGTCCCCGATGATTCTTTCTTGACTTCCAGGGGCAATGATTCCAGGTCCATAGTATAGGTCTTCAACTCTAGCTTTAAGGGCTTGTTCCCGATTTCAGAGGCTCCCACTATCAGGGTACTGTAACCCACGTAAGAGATCACTAACTCTGGATTGCCATCCATATTGAGACTAAAGGTTCCATCTCTATCAACTACGGTTCCAACTGTGCTGTTCCGTATTACTATAGATGCGCCGGTGGCAGGCTTTTCTGTATCGGCAAGTATCACTTTACCCTTTACGGTTTTTTGCTGTGGTGACGTTCCGGTGGTGAGTCCCAGGGTAACCAGGACTGCCGGAATAAGCATAGCGATTTTCAGGATCCCCCATGGAGATCTTTTTGGCTTTTTCATCATTTTGAATCTGTTAAGAGTTAAGGAATGATTAAACTGGTTGCCCAGCCTGAACACATTCACACCCAGGGTGTGGTTCATGAGCTGAGCTCTGTAACGAGCGGGATCAACGCCGGCCGAAAGGACCTGCCTGTCAGCCATGTGCTCGTGGTTTTCTTTAATCATCCTGGAAATAAGCCATGAGAAGGGATTGAACCAAGTAAGCAGAAGGGTCAGTTCTATAATCATCAGGTCGATGAAATGCAGCTGCCGTATATGCGCTTGTTCGTGAAGGAGTATATTGTCAAGGTCGTTTTTGTCCTTGAGGGAACCCGGAATGAAAATCCGGGTAAAAAGGGTAAATACCTGGTCATTATTGATATAGGCCACACCTTCTTCGTTTTTGGTGCGCTTCCAGGTATGGTTCCATTTGAAAACCACAATGAGGTTTTTCAGGAACATGAATGTGAGACCAGCCAGGTAGACCAGCAGGAGTACCTGAAGCCAGTTGATTGTGAGTCCGGCAGATGATCCCGTACTTTCAAGAAGGGAAGAGGGAACTGCAGGTGTACCCAGGTCAATGAAGATCGTGGGGGTCAGGTCCACCACCAGGGACAGTTTGCGAAAGGTGATGAAGGGAAAGGTCCAGGCCGCCAATACCCCGGAGAGCAGGTAGAATCGTTTGATCACCAGGTTGGGATCGTTCCTGAACAGGAAGTAGTATGGCAGGAATATGATTCCGAGCCCTGCCGACACTTTCAGCAGGTATATAATAAGATCATTCATGATTTCCGGATTCTTTTAATTCAGATTCAATCTCAGTCATCAATTCGTGCAGCTCACCCATGTCCAGGTCGTTCTCTCTGGCAAAAAAGGCGGCCATTCGGGAAAAAGAACCATCAAAGTAGCTGGACACAATGCCCGAAAGGTATCCACTGAGGTATTCTTTTTTAGCCACCAGCGGATAATACAGGTAGGTGGTTCCCACAGCTTTGTGCCCCACAAAATTCTTCTTCTCCAGCACACGTACCACAGTAGAAACCGTGGTATAGGGTGTT
>SPBY01000045.1 GCA_004525825.1 Bacteroidia bacterium | reverse complement strand
GAAAGGAGGGACAACTTGTGGGTCTGAACGTGACTGTTCCCTACAAGCAAAAGGTCATCCCATACCTCCATACACTGAGTGAAACCGCTGAAAGTATTGGAGCAGTCAACACCATCTCGTTTTTGAGGACAGATGATGGACTGAAGCTGAAGGGCGACAACACCGATGTTTCGGGATTCCGGCGCTCCCTGGAAGAACATTTGAAGAATCAGCATACTTCGGCTCTGGTTCTGGGAACAGGTGGATCATCGAGAGCAGTTTGCTTTGTGCTGGAGCAGCTGGGGATCGAATATACCGTGGTAAGCCGGTCAGCCGCAGAGGGCCGGATCTCCTATGGGGATTTGGACAAGGAAAGGGTGGCCGGAACCTTTCTGATCATCAATACCACGCCCCTGGGCATGCATCCCCAAATCGACACCTTTCCTGAGATTCCTTACGGACAGCTGACTTCCCATCATCTTTTGTTTGACCTGGTATACAATCCGGGCTTAACTCGATTCCTGGCCATGGGAGAGGAAAAGGGCGCGGAAATTGTAAACGGCTACGATATGCTGGTCTACCAGGCCGAGGCATCGTGGAAAATTTGGAATACTTAGATGAATCTTTTTTCAAAAGAGTTTTCGATCTCATCCTATGATCTGAATCCAAAAGGGCAAGCCAGGTTGACCACCATCGCTAATTTTTTCCAGGAACTGGCCTATCACCATGCCAGCGAGCTGGGCTTTGGATACAAGGATATGAAGGCCAGACAAACCACCTGGGTGCTTTCGAGGATGCGGATACGAATGGAAAGTTATCCGGTATGGGATGACAGGATCACCATGGATACCTGGCCCAGTGGGGTGGATAAGCTTTTTGCCCTGAGGGATTTTAGGATCAGGAACATAGAGGGTAAGGTGATTGGGGTGGCTTCCACTGCCTGGTTGATCCTGAATATTGAAACCCACCGTCTCATCCGGCCCAAAGAGGCGCTTGAACATTTCAAACTGATTGTTCATCCCGAACAGGTGTTCGAAGATTCCCTGGACAAAATTGAAGTGGCAGGTGTAACCAGGCACTTAAATATCCATTCTGTGGTCTTTTCGGATCTGGACATCATTGGTCATGTGAATAATGTCAAGTACATTGAATGGTGCATCGATTCACTAAGGGCCAGTAGCGATCCTGATTTGGAGATTCGGGAATTTGAGATCAACTTTAATCAGGAAGCACTGCTTGGGGACGAGGTGGAGATCAGGGGACAGGATTTTTCAGAGAAAGAAACACGCTTCCTGGCCACCAGGAAGGAAGACGGGAAGGAGATCATTAGGGCAAGGATGGTTGGAAATTAGTTCTTTTCCGGCAGTTTATCATACCCGATATCAACCAAAAAAAGGCCTCTGGCCGGGACAGATTGTCCGGCTTTACTACGATCCTTTGCTTCAACAATATCCTTGAATTCCTGAACAGTTAGCTTTCCCTGGCCCACATCCAGAAGGGTGCCGGTCAGCGAACGGACCATGTTTCTCAGAAAGCGGTCCGCTTTGATTTCAAACAGGTATCCATTGTCCACCTCTGTCCAATCGGCACGCATCACATGGCAGTTGTTGGTTTTCACGTCGGTATGTAGTTTGGCAAAACTGGTAAAATCGGATATTCCGGGGAGGAGGACACAGCACTCTTGGATGGCTTTCAGATCGAGCTGACCATAAACATGGTGGCAATATCCCCTGGTAAAAAGCGGTTTGAGGGTAGATATATGGTAATGATAAGTTCTGTAGATGGCTGAGAACCTGGCATGCACATCAGAGGGAACAGAATATATCTTATAAATCACAATATCGGGGGGGAGGAAACGGTTTAATTTGAACACAAACTGCTCGCCTTCGGGATCCAGGACAGGGGGTAAAGCGGAGGGATCATCCACATCAAAGTGGGCTATAAAGTAGGAGGCGTGTACTCCCGTATCGGTTCGCCCTGCCCCGGTGACCGAGATTTCCTGACGAAGAATTGTTGTGAGGGCAAGTTCCACAAGCTCTTGTACAGTCTTCTCGTTGGGCTGGATCTGCCAGCCGCAATAAGCAGTGCCATCATAGGCCATATGGATAAAATACCTGGTCACAACGTTCAACGGAGGCACTAATTTACCCTTTTCTTAACATTTTTTAACCCCTCATTTGTTTCGTTAACTCATTTTCACAGCTATTTTTGTTCTCCCGCAGTAATGTCGGGACTAACAAAATGATTATTAATATAAAAGAATCCATACATGAGTCAGGATGTAAACATAAAAGAGTTCAACGAAAGGATAAAAAAGGAGAGTGAATTTGTTGATCTGATTACCATGGAGATCCAGAAGGTGATTGTGGGACAGAAAGGACTGGTTGAAAGGCTGCTGATCGGCTTGTTGTCGGATGGACATATTCTTCTTGAGGGGGTGCCTGGTTTGGCCAAGACTCTGGCTATCAGCACCCTGTCTCAAACCATTGATGCTGCCTTCAGCAGGATCCAGTTTACTCCTGATCTTCTTCCTGCCGACTTGGTGGGAACCATGATCTACAGCCAGAAAAAAGAGGAGTTCATTGTGAAGAAGGGACCTATTTTTGCCAACCTGATCCTTGCCGATGAAATCAACCGTTCACCTGCCAAGGTGCAGAGCGCTCTGCTGGAGGCGATGCAGGAGAAGCAGGTAACCATAGGGGAGGCGACCTATAAGCTGGAGCCGCCGTTCCTGGTGCTGGCCACCCAGAATCCCATCGAGCAGGAGGGAACCTACCCGCTGCCTGAAGCGCAGGTAGATCGTTTTATGATGAAGGTGGTGGTTAACTACCCCAGCAGGGATGAGGAGCGAATAATTGTCAGGGAGAATTTGGCCAGTAAATTCCCTGTCCCCAACCGGATACTGAATCCTAAGGACATCATGAAGGCACGTGAGATAGTGAAAGAGGTCTACCTGGACGAAAAAATTGAGAACTACATCCTGGATATTGTCTTTGCCACCCGCGATCCCCGGAATGCAGGATTGGCACAGTTTGTGCCTTTGATACAATATGGCGGATCGCCGCGGGCCAGCATCAACCTGGCCAGAGCGGCCAAAGCCTATGCATTCATCAAGCGCAGGGGCTATGTGGTCCCGGAAGATGTGAGGGCCATTTGTCACGATGTATTGCGACACCGGATAGGATTGACCTATGAAGCCGAAGCTGAAAATATCACTACAGAACACATTGTTTCGGAGATACTTAATCAAGTGGAGGTGCCCTAAATCAACAGGATCCCTGAAAATGAAACCCTTTACAGCATACTTTCTGATCAGCATAGCACTGTTGTTCTCTCTGAACGGCCTGCTGGAAGCACAATCTATGATTGGCTTGCCCAAGGAGGAACTGAAAGTATTTATGAAAGAGAATCACAGGGGATTCAGAATGGACAATTCGGTGGTGAAGCAGCGATTCAACTATTTGAAGTATGTAAACGGACTAAGAACGCGTACCTGGATTTTTTATTTCAACGAGGAGGATATTTGTAAATCTTCGAAACAGGTGTGTGATTATGGCGAATTTGACGAGATGCTGCTTGAATTAAACGGCTCCTGCGAGTCAGCAGGGGAGTCGAGGTGGGAATATATGTTGGAGAAAGATACCGTCCAGGTGATCCTCACCAGGCAGGAGTGGTACTTTACAGTGAGAGAAGCTAGAAAGAAGTAAGTGGAAACAAAAGATCTCCTTAAAAAGGTTCGGAAAATTGAGATCAAAACCCGGGGACTCACCCGGCAGATCTTTGCGGGTGAATACCACAGCGCCTTCAAGGGACGGGGCATGACTTTCTCCGAGGTCAGGGAATACCAGTACGGCGATGACATCAGGAACATTGACTGGAAAGTGACTGCACGCTTCAACCATCCATATGTGAAGATCTTTGAGGAAGAGCGCGAACTTACTGTCATGTTGCTGATCGATGTGAGCGGCTCAGGAGATTTTGGTACGCGTACTCAGCTTAAGCGGAACCTGATCACCGAAATTGCTGCTGTACTCTCTTTTTCTGCTATTGAAAATAACGACAAGATAGGAGTGATCATGTTTAGCGACCGGATTGAGAAGTTCATACCTCCTCAGAAAGGGCGCAAACACATTCTCAGGATCATCCACGAACTCCTGGAGTGCAATCCGCAAAGCAGTGGTACGGATATTTCTGAAAGCCTCAGGTTCCTGACCAATGCCATAAAGAAACGCTGCACGGCCTTTTTAATTTCTGATTTCAGGGACAAAGGGTATGCCCGCTCCCTGCAGGTGGCCAATAACAAACACGACGTGGCTGCTCTTCATGTTTATGACATTCGGGAAACCTCCCTGCCTGCGGTGGGACTGTTGAGGGTGCTTGATGCGGAAACCAAACAAGAAAGGTGGATCGATACCTCCAGGAGCCGGGTCAGGCAGAACTATGCCATGAAATGGGAGAGCCACCAGGAGATGATGAAAGAGATTTTCTCCAGGGCCGGGGTGGACAGTGTTTCGCTTAGTACAGGAGAGGACTATGTTAAACCCTTAATGAGGCTGTTCAAGCAGAGGTAAGATGAGTAGGATGAAATCGCTCATACAACTTATCTTATGCTTTCTGACGGTGATGGTATTGCCGCTGCAGGCTCAGTTAATAAGTGTCAGATCGGAGGTGAGTCGCGACTCCCTGATGATCGGCGACCAGGTGATCTATACTTTGCAGGTGGAGGCTGCAGATCAGGTGAAATTCAGGATGCCATTGCTTCTCGATACCCTGGGAAGGAATCTGGAACTGCTTTCCCCGGCAGTTTCAGACACTACAACTGCCAATGGCCGAAGGGTGGTGAATCAGAATTACATCATCACGAGCTTTGAAGCAGGAATGCAGATAGTACCTGCTCAGGAGGTGATCTATAAGAATGGGAACCTGATCGATACAGCTCGCAGCATGCCTCTTATGATTCAGGTTTATGAGCCGGTGGTGGATACCACACAGCAGATTAAGCCCATCAAACCCCCGCTTAACACACCTCTTACATTCAGGGAGATGTTGCCGTGGATGGCCGTGGGCCTGGGAGGACTGATGTTGGCGATCCTGGTGTTTATGTTGTTGCGGAAATACTTTCGTAAAAGGCGAGATCCTGAAGAATATGTGGCCAGGATCAAGGAACCTGCCCATGTTATAGCTTTCCGGGAACTGGACAAACTAAAGGAGGAGAAAATATGGGAGAAAGGCCAGGTGAAGCAGTTCTATACCAGTTTGACCGAAATAACCAGAACCTATATAGAAAGGCAATATGGAATTCCAGCCATGGAGCGCACGACGGAAGAGATTCTGCATGCATTCAGGAAGTCCAATCCCGAGGATAATCTTCTGGATGAGATTTTGAGAGAGTTGCTGGAACTGGCCGACCTGGTCAAATTCGCCAAAGAGGATCCTCTTCCGGTATACAATCAGACAAACCTGAACAACGCCTATATTTTTGTACAGAAAACCTACCCACAATTCTTCAGGGAGGAGGTGAAGGATGAGTAAGATTGATTTTGCATACCCGGCATTCCTTTATGCCCTGATCCTGGTGCCTCTGATGATTGCATGGTACTTCTGGAGGGGAAGAAAGGGTACTGCACCCCTGAGCTTGTCCGGCTTCGAGAACCTCGACGACAAAATGGGTTCAGCCAGGGTCTGGCTGAGGCATGTGCTGGCAGTACTGAGAATGACTGTGGTGATACTGATTGTGGTGGTTCTTGCCAGGCCCCAGTCGTCCAATCAGTGGGAGCAGGTAACCACCGAAGGAATAGATATTGTGCTGTGCATGGATATATCGGGCAGCATGCAGGCCATGGATTTTAAACCCAACAGGCTTGAAGCATCCAAAAATGTGGGGATTGAATTTGTGAATGCCAGACAAAACGACCGCTTTGGTCTGGTGGTTTTTGCAGGGGAGAGTTTTACCCAGTGCCCCATGACCACCGATCGTGCCGTGGTGATCAATTTTCTGAAAGATATCGATTTTGGGGTGATTGAAGATGGTACAGCCATTGGGATGGGACTGGCCACTGCAGTGAACAGGATCAAGGAAAGCAAAGCAAAAAGCAAGGTAATTATCCTGCTCACTGACGGGGTGAATAACAGAGGTGACGTGGGACCGGTGACAGCAGCGGAGCTGGCCGCAGGTTTCGGGATCAGGGTATATACCATCGGTGTAGGTTCTCACGGGAACGCCCCCATACAAATGCAGGATATGTTTGGCCGGACCATCACCCAGAGCATGCCTGTGGAGATTGACGAGGATGTACTTCAGACCATTGCTGAAACTACTGATGGCGCCTATTTCAGGGCCACAAACAACAATAAATTAAGAGAGATATACCAGGAGATCGATCAACTGGAGAAAACCAGGCTCGATATCAAGCAATTCAGCAAAAAGAAGGAGGAGTATTTCCCTTTTCTGCTTGCTGCTTTGCTGATTCTGCTGTGCGAAGTATTCCTAAGATATACATTGTTTAGAACCATACCTTAAAATGATCCAGTTTGCACATATAAAGATATTGTGGTTTCTGCTGGCCGCTGGAGCCATGCTGCTGGGATATATGCTATACTGGCGGCATCGAAAGCGTTCCTTGTCCAGGCTGGGCGACAAGGATTTGATTGAGGGCCTGATGCCTGAGGCTTCGGGCATTGCGCTTCACTGGAAATTCCTGCTGTTGATCACCGGGACCCTCCTGCTGATTGTGGCAGCTTCCGGACCCAGGATCGGTTCCAGGCTCCAGGAAGTGGAACAGAAGGGCAGGGAAATCATTATTGCACTGGATGTATCCAACAGCATGCTGGCGGAAGATATAAAGCCATCCCGCCTGGAACGTTCCAAGCAGATGATCAACCGGATGGTGGACAGGATGAGCAATGATAAGATCGGTTTGATTGTGTTTGCAGGCGATGCTTATACCCAGATTCCCATTACCGATGACTACCCCAGTGTAAAGATGTTCCTTTCCGGCGCAGGACCCGACATGGTATCCAGGCAGGGTACAGCCATTGGATCGGCCATTAAACTGGCTGTCAGATCCTTCTCTTCCCTTGAAAGTGAAGAGGTGCGAGGCAGGAATGTTCCCAGCCAGGCCATAGTGGTGATCACAGACGGGGAGAACCACGAGGATGATGCAGTGGGTGAAGCATCCAGAGCTGCGGAAAAGGGGATAAAAGTCTATACGGTAGGTCTGGGAGATCCCAACGGAGTACCCCTGCCGCTGAGTCCGGGCAGCAATGTCAAGCGAAGAGACAGTGAGGGCCAGGTGGTGGTTAGCAAACTGAATGAAAAACTGCTTATAGATGTGGCCAGAGAAGGGAAAGGGGCCTACATTCCGGGCGACCGGATTAATAGTCTGGTGGAAGAACTGGACAAATTGGAGCGGGCGGAAGTCAAGACACGTGTTTTCTCCGAATTTGCGGAGAGGTTTCAGTATTTCGCGGGATTTGCACTCCTGTTTCTGGTGCTGGAGTTTTTTATACGTTCCAGGAAAAACAGGCTCTTGTCGCGCATGAATCTTTTTAAAACCGGTGAAGAAGGAGCAAAAACAAGATAGAATGAAAAAAGCAGGTCTTATATATTTATTTCTGGTGACCATGGTTATGGCATGGGGACAAAATGAACGAAAGGTGATCCGTCAGGGTCTGAGGGCATACAGGGACGGTGAATTCAGTGAGGCCGAGGTGCAGTTCCGAAAAGCCGGGGATATCAATCAGGAGTCCTTTGAAGCGGAATTTAATACCGGTACGGCCCTTTATGGACAGGAAAAATATGAGGAGACAGTGAAGCAGTATGAGTCCCTGGTGAAACAGTCCCAGGCTAAGGTGGAGGATAATCCAGAATCGCTGGCACACATCTGGCATAATATAGGAAACAGCCTGCTGGAGGCTCAGCAGTACGGTCCCAGCATTGAAGCCTATAAGAACAGCCTGAGGCTGAACCCGGATGATTTCGATAGCAAGTATAACCTGGCCTACGCCAAACAGAAGATGAAGGAGCAAGAGAATCAGGATCAGGGGGGTGAGAATGATCAACAGAAGGGACAGAAGGATCAGCAAGAGCAAAACCAGAATCAGCAGCCTCAGGACCAGGAGCAGCAGCAGCAGGATCAGAAGGATCAGCCTCAGGACCAGGAGCAGCAAGCGAAACCGCAGGCACGTGAGATCTCCAAAGAGGATGCCGAGCGGATGCTCAATGCGATACAGCAGCAGGAGAAGGACGTGAAGGATAAGGTGGATGAGAAAAAAGCGGCATCAGTCAAAGTGAAAACAAAAAAGGATTGGTAATTTCGGACCATGGCTAGGAAACTCGCGGCATTGGTTTTTGGGTACTTCCTATGTGCTGTTCTTCTGAATGGCCAGGATGTGGTATTTACCGCTACTGCGCCTTCGGTGGTAAAGGTAAGCGAACAGTTCGAGTATGTGGTGGAAGGCTCTGAAAGAGGAGATATGAGGCTTCCCGTCATTGAGGATTTTCAATTGCTCGGCGGACCCTACTCTTCCTTTTCCTCCCATTCCCAATGGGTAAATGGAAAGATGACCCAGAAAACGCTGGTCAGCTTTACCTATGTCTTCAGGGCCCTGAAAGAGGGCGAATATACCATTCCACCGGCCACGGTGAAAGTGGGCAGGAAGGAGTACCCGACCAATGCAGTGGAAGTGGTGGTCACAGCGGGCAGTACCCCTGGTCAGGCTGTACCTTCTTCACCCGGTTCTCAGGACGGGACTACCGGAAAGGAAAGCGATCCGGTGTTCCTGAGGGTGATTCCTTCCAAGAATGAGGTGTATATGGGGGAGCAGTTTGTATCTGGACTCAAAGTCTACACGCGTGTGAATACCAGGCCGGCTTCATCGGCCCGTGATATTCCCTATGAAGGCTTCTTTAAAAACACTGTGGATCCTGATGAAAGAGCTCAGCAACAGGAGATCGGGGGACAAGTATATGTATCGCAGGTGATCCAGCGCCACATTCTGATTCCTCAGAAATCGGGCAAGTTGGTGATCCCCCCCTACGAATCGGATTGGACGGTGCAGCAGAGGGTGGAACGCCAGGGTGGTAGAAGTGCGTTTGATAGTTTTTTTGACGATCCTTTCTTTGACAGTTATCAGGATGTACCGGTTACTCTATCCACCTTGCCTGTAAACATCATGGTAAAACCGCTGCCTCCTGGAGCTCCGGGTGGATTTACCGGTGGGGTGGGTGAATTTACCATGAAGGCTTCCTTATCGGACTCAGAAATGGAAGTAAATGAGGCTCTCAGTCTGAAGATTATCATTTCCGGGACTGGCAATCTGCCATTGCTGGGCGAACCCGAGGTGAATCTGCCGCCCGATCACGACCTGTATGATGTCGCCAGGTCTCTGAATACCAGTACATCAGGCAATCAGATCTCTGGATCAGTAAGCTTTGAATACCCCATTATAGCGCGCCATGCTGGACGCTTCAGGATTGCTCCGGTGCAGTTTGCCTGGTTCGACCCCAAGGCTGAAGTCTATCGTACAGTTACTACCGAAGAATTCTCCTTTACTGTCTTGAAAGGGGAGAGCGAAGAAAGCAACGGGAGTGTATATGTTCCCGGGGTGGCACATGAGAGCGTCAGGGACCTTGGCACCGATATCAGGGACATCGCCAGGATACCTCCAGCTTTTACCTCGGTGGCTGCCTCACTCTTCGGCACCCTTTGGTACCGCTGGCTCTATCCGACGGCCATTTTCCTGGCACTTATAATGGTGATCCTGATCCGGATGGTGACTCGACGCAATGCTGATTTGTCTCTGGTCCGCAACCGGAAAGCAGGAAGGACAGCACGTTCCAGGCTGAAGAATGCAGACCGACTCAGAAAGGCGGACCATACTGACAGATTCTATGAAGAGATCGGAAAAGCACTTTGGGAATACCTGTCGCATAAAATGAATATTGAAACCTCAGAACTTTCGCGTGTGATGGTAATTGAACAACTGGATCAACAGGAAGTTCCTGAAGAAGAGCGGACCGAATTGCTGAGGATTCTGGAGGACAGCGAGTTTTCAAGGTTTGCTCCTACCTCAGAAAGAAGCGATATGAGCCTGCTCTACCGCGATGCTTCCAAGCTTATCAGAAAACTTGAAAACAGCCTGAAATGAAGCGAATAATTATATCCATCATCCTTGGATTGCCATTGGCAGGAGGCTTGTTGATGGCCATAGGCAACGATTCGCTGTTCCTTAAGGGCAATGCACTCTACGAGGAAGGTAATTATGAAGAGGCTTTGGGGGTTTACAACCAGGTATTGCAGGATGGTAAGGAATCTGCGGGCCTATACTACAATATGGGAAATGCGGCCTACCGGTCCAACAGCATCGGTTACGCCATATTGTATTATGAGAAAGCCATAAAGTTGGAACCCACCCATGAGGATGCCGCCAATAATCTGGAGTTTGTCTCCCGCTATCGTCTGGATACCTTTGAAGAAGTGCCGCAGCTATTCCTGGCCGCATGGATCAGGGGTTTTGTGCACCTTCTGCCCGAAAGGACATGGAGCACGCTGGCCATGTTATTCTTCCTTGCCTTGCTGACCGGGATCGTGGTTTATCTTTTCGCCAAACGAATCGCTTTGAAGAAAACTGGTTTTGTGAGTGCATTGGCAGCCTTGCTGCTGTTCGGCCTTGCCTTTTCCTCGGCCGCATCGAGGCACAGGGAAATTATTCATCCGGATGCAGGCATCATTCTGGCGCCTTCAGTGGTGGTCAGGAGTTCTCCCAGTGAGAGTGGAACAGAACTGTTTATTCTGCATGAAGGAACCAAGATAGAAATAAGCGAAGAAGTTTCCGGATGGCGGAACATACGGGTCATAGATGGGCGGGAAGGATGGATCCTGGCTGAGGATTTTGATTCTATCTAAATAATGTATATTTAAATGAACAGCCTTATCCTGGTCATACTGTCACTGGCGGGATACCTGCTAGCCTACCGTTTATACGGCAGGTTCCTGGGAAAAAAGTTGTTCAGACTGTCTTCCGATCGTCTGATGCCTGCGCACGAGTATAAGGATGGTATCGACTATGTGCCCACCAAACCCCACATTATTTTTGGTCACCACTTTACCACCATCGCGGGATTGGGCCCCATTGTTGGTCCGGCCATAGGCATCATATGGGGATGGCTCCCGGCCTTCTTATGGGTATTCCTGGGAAGCATCTTCATGGGGGCCGTACACGATTTTTCCACCCTGGTGGTTTCAGCCAGGATGCGGGGCAGATCCATCGGGGAGCTAACAGCCGAAATAATCAGTCCCTCCACCCGCTATTCACTGCAATTTATTATGCAGCTCCTGCTATTTATTGTGCTGGCCGTATTTGCCATGATTGTGGGTTCCCTGTTTGTGATGTATCCCGAAGCAGTGATCCCCGTGTGGGCACAGATTCCGGTAGCCATCTGGCTGGGAAGAGAGATCAGGAAGGGAAAAAGCGACCTAGGCTATTCTATTCTGGCTCTCCTCTTACTCTATGTATTTGTGCTGGTAGGGGTATGGATTCCTGTCTCACTGCCCTGGACCAGGGAGGTAAACGTGGTAGTGTGGTGTATCGCCCTTTTCATTTATGTATTTTTCGCCTCCACTCTTCCGGTCCAGAAACTGCTGCAGCCCCGCGATTACATCAATTCGCACCAGCTGCTGGTGGCCATGGCATTCCTGATCCTGGGAATTTTTGTGGCCCATCCCAATTTTTCAGCTCCGCTCATCAAT
>SPBY01000119.1 GCA_004525825.1 Bacteroidia bacterium | reverse complement strand
TTCACTGAACACAAACATCAGCCAAAAGCAGGTCAGAGCCATGGAGATTGACCAGGATAACTATCTATGGATCGGGACCCTGGAGGGATTGATCTACTATGACATTGAAAACAGGCAGCTGGAAAATGTATTTATCAGATCGCAGGAAGTGGATCTTCAGGGCAATGCCATCACCGCCCTTCATGTGGATACAAAAAACCGGGTATGGGTTGGATCGGATGGCAAAGGTGTGACCCTGATTGACGGAGGGGAGTTTGTTCCCCTGGATCTGGGTTTTGAGTTTACTCCTACTTGTTTTGCGGAGGACAGGGAAGGCATGATCTGGATTGGTACCGAGGGAATAGGTTTGATTCAATACGATGCCGAAAAGCAGGAGGTGGCAGGTGTGTATGATGAGAATGTAGGAGGACTCCTGGCAAACCACATCAACCTGGTGGATGTGGACCAGTTTAACAACGTTTATGTGGGAACCAGCAAGGGCCTGAACATTTATTCCAGGAATGACCATAGGTTCTACTCCTATACCAGGAAAAGTGGTTTTGTGGGGATTGAAACCAGGCCCAATGCGTCGCATGCCGATCGTTCGGGCGACATATGGTTTGGCACTGTTCTGGGTGTTACACGTTTCCATCCTTCCAGGGAGCTTCGCGTGGCCAGTGAGCTTTCTACCCGCATTACAGGAATGGAAGTCAACCATAAGCGTGTAGAGATGGAACGAGGTTTATCTCTGTCCCACAGGCAGAACTCAATTACTTTTGAATACGGGGGCATCACCCTGAATCCTGATGAGGTTTTGTATTCAATCATGCTAAAAGGGATTGAGAAGGAGTGGCGTCAGCCCGACCAGCAGACCAGTGAAATATATCCGGCATTGCCCCATGGAAGGTATACCTTCATGGTCAAGGCAAGGAACACTGCGGGTGTGTGGAACAGCGACCCGGCCACATTTCGCTTTGTCATCAAACCTCCTTTTTATCTCACCTGGTATTTCATTGTGTCGGCAGTGATTGTTTTGGGACTGTTGATCATTTCTTATGTTAAAATCAGGGAGCGAGCACTAAAAAGGGAAAATACCATCCTGGAAGGAAAGGTAAAGGATCGCACTGCCCTGGTGGTGGCTCAGAAAGAGGAACTGGCTCAAAAGAACAAGGACATTACCGATAGCATACGTTACGCCAAGCGGATCCAGTTTGCGATCCTTCCCGAGGAATCTCCCTTTCCCGATACTTTCATCCTGTTTAAGCCCAAGGACATTGTTAGCGGTGATTTTTACTGGTTCAACCAGGTGGGCGATAAAGAATTCTTCTCTGCGGTGGATTGTACGGGACACGGGGTACCCGGAGCTTTCATGTCAATCATAGGACATAATTCTCTCACGAAGATTGTGAGGGAATACGGTATATTGGAGCCGGGAAAGATTCTGACCCAGTTGAATAAGGAGGTACTCGAAACACTGCACCAGCGTAGCGATATGGGCGATGTATATGATGGAATGGACCTGGCACTTGTTGCATACGACCGAAAAGGGAAATACCTGGAGTATTCAGGTGCATTTAACCCACTCTACATGGCCCGGGGTGGTGAAATCCTCGAGACCAAAGCGGATAAAATTTCCATTGGGCGTTCAGCACTCAGAACTGAAGCAGTTTTCCAGAATCATCGGATTGAAGTGAAGTCTGGCGATACCATCTACCTCTTTTCGGACGGTTATGCAGATCAGTTCGGAGGTGAACTGATGAAGAAATTCAAATACGGAAACCTGAAAGAGCTGATTTTAAGAATCCAGTCCGAATCCATGACTCAACAACGCATCATCCTTAATCATACCATTGAAAAATGGAGGGGAGATATTGAACAACTGGATGATATCCTGGTGATCGGAAGACGGTTCTAAAGGAGGGCATTAAGTTTGCTTACGATGGTACTCTTTGGTACAGCACCCACTTGCTTATCCACGACTTCACCATTCCTGAAGAAAAGTATGGTTGGGATGTTCCTGATGCCATATTTTGCTGTGATGCCCGGATTGCTGTCCACATCCACTTTTGCTACTATAGCTTTGCCTTTATAATCAACGCCTACTTCTTCCACAATGGGACCTACCATGCGACAGGGACCACACCATTCGGCCCAAAAATCAACGATTACTGGTTTATCTGACTTCAATACCAGGTCTTCGAAATTGCCATCGGTTGCTTCTAATGCCATGTTCTGAAATTTATAAGTGATAATTTGGTCTCAAAATTATAAAAAAATCATTTATGCCAAGCGGAATTCAAATCCGGGATTGTCCTGGAGATAGTTGATAAACTCATCGCTAAGCGCCACCTGTTTGTTACGTGAAAAGAGGTTTAGCTTCATATTGTTGTCTGGATCATGTATGCTGAACTTCAGAATCTTCCCACCCTCTTTTACAGTATAAGCCTCAAGCACATCGATCAAATCGGACTTTAGCTGGTTGATATTCAGGGAGACATCCACCGATTTGACCAGTTTTTCACGAATATCGGCCAGCATGTAAATCATTTTCAGTTTCAATGAGTAGATCTTCCGGCCTGGCTCATCCCGTGGACTCCATTCATTAACAGTGGCGCGGATCATCAGGGCCACATCGGGGAGGAAGTACTGTTTGAAATTGACGTAGTCGTCGTTCTTTAATCTCAGATTGTATGTATCGGTGTAGTCTTCCAGCTGAGCCAGCAGGTAGGGTTTGTTGCGCCATTGATCCACACCGTCCCTGACAGTTTTTACCATTCCGCAGAATACCACATCACGACCCCGGAAGGGTTGCAGATCGGCCAGGTCCTCCAGCTTCTGGGGACAAAAGGCATCTATTTCAAGCCTGAATCGGTCGAGAGGGTGTGAGGTCAGGTAGAATCCCAGGAGTTCTTTTTCATGTTTGCAGGTGGCAATATCATCCCAGGGACTTATTTCCGGAGGCTCAGGCCTGGAAATGGCAATGGAACTGGCTTCCCCAAACAGGTTTTGTTGAGGGGTGTTTCTCTCATACTGGATCTGGTTGCCAAATTTGATTAATTGTTCTATGAAGGTGGGATCTTCTTCCTCAATGGTATCGAGATACTGGCTTCTCGAGATAGACTCGAAACAGTCCAGGGCCCCTGCCACCGCCAGTCCCTCGAAATTCTTACGGTTGATCTGGTGGAGATCATTTCGTTCCACAAAATCGTAGATGTCACTGAAAGGTCCCTGGCTGACCCGTTCATCAATAATGCTGCGAACAGCATTCTCTCCCACTCCCTTGATGGCACCCAGACCGAAGCGGATGTCTCCCTTGTTGGTTACTGTAAACCGGACATTGCTTTCATTGACATCGGGACCAAATATTGAGATTCCCATTCGTCGGCATTCATCCATAAACTGTCCGATTTTTTTGATATCGGTAATGTTCCTGCTGAGGACCGCCGCCATAAATTCTGCAGGATAATTGGCCTTCAAATAGGCTGTTTGGTAACTTACGTATGCGTAGCAGGTGGAGTGAGATTTGTTGAATGCATACTGGGCAAAAGATTCCCAATCGGACCAGATTTTATCAATCTTTTGTTTTGAAATGCCGTTTTTCTTAGCCCCCGCCTCAAATTTCACCTTGAGCTCGTCCATCATCTTCTTGATCTTCTTACCCATGGCTTTCCTAAGGGAATCGGCTTCGCCCCTGGTAAAACCGGCCAGCTTTCTTGAAAGCAACATGACCTGTTCCTGGTACACGGTGATTCCGTAGGTGTCTTTAAGGTATTCCTCCATCTCAGGGAGATCGTATTCGATTTTCTCTTTCCCGTGTTTCCGGTTAATGAAGGAAGGTATATACTCCATGGGTCCTGGCCTGTAGAGCGCGTTCATGGCAATCAGGTCCTCGAAGCGGTTGGGCTTTAGATCCTTCAGGTATTTCTTCATTCCGGGCGATTCAAACTGGAAGAGTCCGGTGGTTTCACCTCTGGAGTAGAGCTCAAGGGTAGGAGCATCATCCATGGGGATGTGATCAATATCTATCTCAATACCCTTCGATTCACGAATATTGTCAACGGCATCCTTGATGATGGACAGGGTTTTCAGCCCCAGGAAGTCCATTTTGAGCATGCCCACATCTTCCACAAAATGACCGTCGAACTGGGTGACCAGCAGTTCGGAATCTTTGAACTTACACACAGGGAGATGCTCGGTGAGACTGTTCCGGCCAATGATCACCCCACAGGCATGCAGACCTATCTGCCTGACCGAACCCTCGAGACGCTGAGCAATTCGAAGGGTGTTGGATATAAGCGGATTGGATGAATCGCGTTCAGCCTTTAATTCGGGCACCTCTTCAAATGCTGTGGCCAAGGTGGTTCCGGGCCGGTCAGGAATCATTTTGGCCAGGCGATCGGCTTCGGAAAGCGGTAGTTTTTGGATCCTGGCCACATCCCTGATGGCCATTTTAGCAGCCATGGTTCCAAAGGTGATTATATGTGCCACACGGTCATGACCATACTTCTCCACCACCCATTTGAGTACCTCATCTCGCCCATCCTCGTCAAAGTCAATGTCGATATCCGGCATGGATATCCGGTCGGGATTCAGGAACCTTTCAAACAGCAGGTCGTACTTGATGGGATCGATATCGGTAATGTGCAAGCAATAGGCCACGGCCGATCCGGCCGCGGATCCCCTTCCGGGGCCCACGGAGACTCCCATGGCCCGGGCAGCGGAAATAAAATCCTGAACAATCAGAAAGTAACCAGGGAAGCCCATTCGCTGGATGGTACCCAGTTCAAAATCGATTCGTTCCCTGATCCCATCTGTGATTTCAGGATAGCGTTTTTTCGCCCCTTCATAGGTGATGTGCTTCAGGTAATCGTCTTCATTGTCAAAATCTTCAGGAAGCGGGAAATAGGGCATCACAGGGTTCGTATCCAGCTCATACTGCTCCACTTTGTCAGCCACCTCAATCGTATGATACAGCACCTCGGGATGATCAGAGAACACATCCCTCATCTCCTCCTGGGTTTTGAACCATTCCTGGCGGGTGTATCGCATCCTGGTAGGATCATTCAGGTCCTTTCCTGTGTTGAGACAAATGAGGTGGTCATGAGCCTCGGCATCTTCCATATTCACAAAGTGGACATCATTGGAGGCCACGCATTTGATATGGAGCTTTCTTCCAAGGTCCAGCAGGGTTCGATTCACAAATACCTGGTCGTCAAATACCAATTTGTTCATGCCCGGATCGTCGGTGCGGTGTCTCATCAGTTCCAGGTAGAAGTCTTCCGCGAATATCCGCTTATATTCGAGAGCTATCTTTTCAGCTTCCTCTACCGAGCGGTGCATGATGGCCTGAGGGATTTCTCCTCCCAGGCAGGCTGAAAGACAGATAATTCCGTCTCTATACTTTTCCAGCAACTCGCGGTCGATCCTGGGTTTGTAATAGAATCCCTCAGTCCAACCCAGAGAGATCATGGTGGTCAGATTCTTGTAACCGGTATGGTTTTTAGCCAGCAGAACCACATGATCAAAGGCATCCAGGTTCTTGTCCTTCCTGGAGTCTCTCTCCCTCCTTGCAATGTAGGCTTCACAACCAAGGATGGGTTTGATCCCTCTTCGGGTGGCTTCGTTGTGAAACTCTTTGACTCCGAACATGTTTCCATGGTCGGTAATGGCCACAGCATGCATGCCATCATTTACGGCTTTTTTAAGGAGATCAGGAATGCTGGCTGCTCCATCAAGGATGGAGTACTGGGTATGCACATGTAGGTGACAGAACTCCACCTCCCCCGATTTCTCCTGACCCTCTTGAGTATTGCTAATCTCTTTCTCTTTAGCCTTTGGTCTATTCTCCCAATTGGGCTGATGATCAAGTCCGACCCCCGCCACCAAGCCCTGATTCTTTGAAATGAACTGGCCATACTGATCCTGAGTAAGCGCAAGGGATTCAGGAGAGATGATTTTTTTACGGAGCAATTCAAAAAAACACCTGGCGGTTGCTTCCACATCGGCCGAAGCATTATGGGCTTCCGGGAACTGTTCCTCAAACAGGGATTCATACAGTTCCATCAGTTTGGGAGGTTTAAATTTCCCACCTCTTCCTCCCGGGAGCTTCAAGTGATCGGTACTGGACCACATGGTGCATACCTGCTTCACCTTCAGAAATCGGGATTCCACTCCTGCCCTGATGAATTCAGCTCCCAGAGCGTTCATGTCGACACGGATATTATGTCCCACCAGGAAGGATGCTTTCTCTACCGAATCATTGAACCTAAGCAGCGCCTCTCCCAGGGGAACACCATACTTGCTGGCCTTTTCAGTAGATATCTTATGAACCTTTTCAGCCGAATAGGGGATTTCAAATCCCTCAGGAACGATTAAATGGTTATGATGCTCCAAAAGCTCCCCGGTTTCATCGTGAAGCTGCCAGGCAAGCTGAACCACCCTTGGCCAGTTATCTACCTCACTGATAGGGGCATTATCTCTCAGAGGCAGTCCGGTGGTTTCCGTATCAAAGATCAAAAACATGGAGAGTAAAGTTAGCCGAAATAGCCCAATGAATTTCTCATGTTAATAAATTATTGGCAGGATTTTTGTTTATATTTGGGCAATGAAAAAGTATACTCTGGCAATCATTGGATTAATGCTGGGAGGGATGCTAATCTCTCAACAGCTGTATTCTCGTTCGGCCTATTCGCCGGATGGTGACTTACCAGGAGTTGAACAAAGTGAAAAGGAGATCAAGGTTTTTCCGAACCCATCGGATGGCAGGTTTCAGTTGACACTTGAACATGATGGAACAGAGAAAGTAAGTGCCAAGGTCTTCGACATTACCGGCAAGCAGATAAAGGATATCTCAGAGGACCTGGTAAGAGAAGACACCTCCGTTACAGCCCAGGTAAATCTGGAAAGCCCTAAATCTGGCATTTACTTTCTAAGAGTATCTATAGGGAATAAGGTTCTTACCAAGAAAATCATCATCAGGTAGATCCATTTCATTTCATTTTTCGGGCCGGGAGTCCATACCCTGGTTGCCTCCTCCATGGGATATACTATTGTAAAAAAGGAGATTACCATTCGTGAAGATGAGGTACTGGAGGTAAACTTTGAGCTGGAAGAGGAGACCATGTCCATCGATGAATTGGTGAAAACAGGCACCAAAACTTTTAAAAGGCAGACCGATGCAGCTGTGATTGTGAATGTGATCGACCACAAACTGCGGGAGCACCCAGAACTTTTTATTTGGGATTGCGCGTTCATTCCCTTTAAAACCTTCCTAATCTTTGCATATTATCCGATTAATGCTACCTTTGCGGTCGCTAAAAATGTAGGTTTTAATCAATAAAAATTAAAAGAGTATGCCAGCAAAAATCAGATTACAAAGACAGGGTCGCAAATTTCAGGCGATCTACTCTATTGTAGTTGCTGATAGCAGGGCGCCACGTGATGGTAAATTTATTGAAGAATTGGGTCAGTATAATCCCAATATCAATCCTGCTACCATTGTTTTGGATTTCAACAAAGCCTTAGTATGGCTGCAGAACGGCGCTCAACCTACCGATACATGTAGAGCTATCTTATCCTACAAAGGAGTATTGTACAAGAAGCACCTCTTAGATGGTGTGAAAAAAGGAGCCTTTGACGAGGCTGAAGCGGAAAAAAGGTTCCAGGCCTGGATGACCGAAAAGGAACAGAAAGTTCAGGGCAAGAAGGATCGGCTCAAGTTATCCAAGGAGCAACTTGATCAGAGCCGAATGGAAGGGGAATCAAAGATCAAGGAAGCCAGGGCAGCTGAAATTGCCAAGAAACGCTCCGACTTAGTTAAGAAGGAGGCTGCAGCTGCCAGTGGAGAAGAAGTTGTTGAAGAAGTTGCCACTGAGGCCACCGAAGGAACTGAGGCAGTAGCCGAAGAGCCAGCAGTTGAGGAAGTTGCCAAGGTCCCTGCAGAGGAGCCCGAGGCAGAAGCAGTTGAAGAACCTTCCACTGAGGAGCCCGAGGCAGAAGCAGCTGA
>SPBY01000121.1 GCA_004525825.1 Bacteroidia bacterium | reverse complement strand
GCTTCATGATCTCGTGGTGATGCGATACCACCATTTTTTCGTATTTCTCTCGGGAGTTTTTTCTGTATTGATCAAATTCCTCCAGGGTGGTTTTGAGTTCGTTCTTGGTTTGACTGGTTACTATGTGAGAGCGCCTGAATAGCACAAGCATGATTACCGCAAGCGCAGCCAGCCCCAGTACAATAAACCACATCACCGAGTTGTATACAGCCTTATTCATGCTGATCCCAAAAATGGAGAGGCTGTTTTTGTTCCTGATGGATTCGTCAAGCTCATTTTTGGTTCTCCCCAGGTCCGTATTTAATCTCTCAATCTCAAAATTCCGTTCTGTAAGCCGGCTGTTCAATTGTGCTACCTGGAGCTTCTCTGCAATCAAGGTGTCAAGGACATTTCTTTTCAGTTTCAGGAAGATATCCTCCCTGATGGCCCTGAAATTATCATAGACCCTGGTGTTTGAATGAATATATCCCAGCTGAGTTTCCAGGGTGGCTGAGTCAAGTACTGCCAGGGCTCCGGACTGTGCACCGGCGATTTGAAAGAAAGAACTTAAGATGCCTGTAAGCAGAATGGCTGCAGCGTGTCGTAGTCTTGTTTTTTTCATGTCGGTAGTTTATCGTTCCACATTACAGTTATTATAACGAATGTATGAAATATATATGATCTTTTCCTTGATATTTCCATCTCATAGAAACACAAAACTCAGTAAGTGAGGGTATTACGGGGTTCATAAAAAAGACGATTTATTGTCTTTCCCACATTTGATGCCTGGAGCCGGAATCAGACAGGTAAGCGCAGACTGAAAGCTTTGCGCGGATTCTCCACAAGCAAGAGATCGATCTCCTCTTTCGAAAATTCATGCGAAAGCAGGGCAGGAACCAGGCCTGTGAAAATCCCTGTAAAGCCCCTGAATTCTCCGCCATCTTCTTCTTCAGGTTTGTACCATCCCGCATCGTGAGAAATCAGTACCCGGTGAAGAAAACCGGCTTCTTTCATGGCTGCGATTCTGGTAGCATACCACTCCACATCGTAGGCAGAGCCAGGTTCGAGATTCAGATTTATATTATCGAGAGAGATCCAGGTTCCCAGTTGTGCGGCTTTGATATTGCCTTCCAGGGTTCCACTCTGGGCATGCACCCAGATAAAGCACGAAGGATCGATGCCGTGCGATTGTAGTACCGAGATCTGCGCAAATGCCGGTGCATCCGGACCGGTATGGGATGCGATGACCATGCCGGTCTGCTGGTGTGTCAGGGCTGCCGCAGTGATGATTTTAAGGTGCGCTTCTGAAAGGATTGAATCTCCATCAACTGCTATCTTAATAAAGCCTGGCCTGACACCACTTCCTTCGATTCCGTTTTCAAACTCTTCTACCCAGATCTTCGATACCTCCTCGGCGCTCATCTGGTGGAATTGAGCGGGGACAAAAAGGTTGTTATGTGCACCGTAATAACCCGTGTTGGTGACCAGGTGCATTCCGGTCTGTTCTGCCAGAGCCATCAAAAGCCAGGGGTCCCGGCCCAGGTAGGCCGGTGTACACTCTACCAGGGTGGAAACCTCGTATTCCTGAATTTCGGTAAGGAAGGGCAACACCTTATGCGCCACCTCCTCTTTGTTCCACCGGTGGTACCCGGTGCTGTCAGCGCCGATAAAATCCACCAGTATATGTTCATGGCTCAGGGTGATGCCCATCTCCGAAGCCGGAATGGGTCCCCTCACGGTCATAATATATTCTGTTGTTTTCTGCTGGCATCCAAGCAGCAGGCCTATGGCCAGGAAAAAGCCTATGTGAAGTCCGTTTTTCATAGGATAAATATACAAACTAAGTCCAAACCCACACTGGAACCGTTGCGAGTCCGCCGTACAGCACCACATCAAACACAGCATGGGCAATCACAGGAGGCAGGGTACTTCCAGAAAGCTCCCGCAGGGACCCGAAAAGGATTCCTCCCACAAAAGTCCAAGCTACCAGGAAAAAAAAATCAAACTGGAGGGGCACCGACAGGCTTAGGATCACCAGCAGTTTATAACATGTATGGACCGTGGATGCATACACCACAGAAAAGATCCTGCCTATGGGATGCAGGTGTCCCTGGATGTAGCCCCTGAAAATCAGCTCTTCAATGGCTCCAACCAGGGGAGCCACCAGGGCCACTCCTGTGATCCGGGCAGGAAACAGGGAGACATCAAAACTGGTTCGGGTAAGGATTCCCAGAATGGTCCCCAGAGCGATGGCAGGAAGGCAGTAAAGAAGTACTTTCCACGTGTACCGATCCAGGCCAAAAGCTTTGGGAATCGAAAGATCTCGGATGGAATATGCAATAATCGCACCGGTTCCGGCGAGTCCCGCGATGGCCAGCAGAAGAAGCGGGAATGGCTGGTGTATGAATCCTGCGAACAGCAGGATACCCAGAATGGATAAGGAAACATCCCTGATGCTTCGGGGGTGCTTCCTGATTCTTGAGGAGATGGACCGCTCACTGCCTGCCACGCGATTATACTTTTCGGCGAAAGGAATAGCGAAAGAGAAGGATCAGGGGAAGCAGCAGGAGCAGCCATCCCGAACCAAGACAAAGGCCGCTTCCGGGAACAATATTGCATTGGGGAAGTGAGGCACGTAACTCTTTGACCAACTCCGGATTATCCTTAAACAACTCATTTGTTAGTATAAGCAATTCCAGTTGCGTAAGCGAGTCAAGTCCGGCGAACTGTTCTTTCTCGAGGTAAAGTGCCAGGACCTTGAGGTGTTCCATCTGCCGAAGGGGAGAAAGATCAGTGATTTCGGCGCAGTCTATCAGTTCGGCCACCTCCAGTTGTTTCAAACTACCAGCCAGTTCATGAAACTCCTGTTGGGTGATGTTGACCGGAAAGGAGATCCATCGAAGAGACTCCAGGTTCTTAAGCATGCCCACATTATTTACTTCATCGCAGGCGGTCAGGTTCAACCGCCAGAGCTCTGGAAGCTTTTGGACCTGAGCAATGTCACCCAGTGTGTCGCAGAAGATCAGGTTCAGACTGAAAAGGGATTCAGGAAACTCAATGTTCTGGAGGCTGGTCAGGTAAGATTCTGCCAGGGTAAGGTTCTTCAGTTTTTTTAAGGAGGATAGCTGCAGCAATTCTCCTTGTTGAGGCTCCCATCCGGAGACAATCAGCGACTCCAGATTCCTGCAGTAAGGGGCAAACTTTGACAGCGCAGAAACCTCTCCCTGAATCGCGAGGAGTTCCAAACCATCCAATATTATATTGTCACCCGGTTCGGGAAGGGGCCAGGAATCATCCAGGACCAGGAATTCAGGGCGGCATATGCTCAGCAAATCAGTCAGGTTGGGGGAACCTGATCCGTTATCCAGCACAAGTCCTATGCCCTGCAGCTGGGACTCGTGTTGTTCCAGCATGGATAGAAGATCATAGGTAAGAGGACCTTTGAGGTAGAGGGTAGACAGCTGCGATATTTCTGTATCAGAGAGCCCTTCGAATGCCTCTGGGGAAGAGGATTCAGCCAGCTCCATATAGTTCAGCTTTCCGTTCAGGTATACCGAAACTGCATGTAGAGTATCAAAGGTAACTTCCAGGTCGCTGCCATCTTTTAAGCTGTACCTGTAGTAGAATTCCAGGTCGTCCCTGTTCATATAGAGCAGATCCCCGTCAGAAGCAGTTAAAGTGACCCTGTTTTCTCCCTCAATTTCAGAGATTGAACCTAACATGCCATAAGATGTGGTCATATTGCATGCCCAGGTGACCCCCTCAACCTGGAGGATATGGATCTTCGGGCTGGCAACCTGACTGCACCCACAGATCATTCCTGACAGGGCGATGCAGACCGGTAATAGAAAGCAGGTGAATTTTTTCATGATCAGGATTTTTGGATATACCGATCATGCAAGTTATGACTCTAAAGGTCCTGAGTCAAGTCCTATTCATATTTCAGGGTATCGGCAGGGTTCATGCGGGAGGCCCTGATGGCGTGAATGGAAGTGATCGTCACAGTAATGAATACGGTCACAAGGGCTGAAATCAGGAAGAGATACCATTGGACATCGATGTGCCTGCTGAAATTTTCCAGCCAGCGGTTGATCCCAAACCAGGCAATGGGCCAGCTGATGAGGTTGGCAATCATGATCAGCCAGAGAAACTCTTTGGAAAGCAGGGTATTAACATCTGAAATGGTAGCTCCATGAACCCTTCGCACGCTGATTTCCTTGGTCTTTCTCTCAACCATAAAGGAAGTAAGGCCAATCAGACCCAGGCAGGCAATGATAATGGCCAGAATGGTAAGTATGATGGATAGTCTTGAGAAACTGCTTTCGTCCTTATAGAGCGAATTCAATTCCTCATCCAGGAAGGAGTATTCGAAGGGACGGGTGGGCGCAAAATCATTCCAGACCACGCCCATATATTTCAGAACGCCCTCATAATTCTTGGTATTTACTTTCACAGCCATATATCGGGTTAGGAATGCCGCTCCCCGGGGATTTTGAATCATATCCAGGATGAAATTGCCGGTGGGTTTGTGCAGGGAAAGGGCATTGAAATCGGCGAATACTCCGATTACCCTTTCGTTCCCATCCGAACGGATGGCCTTTCCAATGGCTTCCTCATTGGTCCACCCCAGGTGCTTCACCATGCTTTCGTTGATCATGATTGCCTCAGAGGTGTCTGAGGGGAAGTCTTGCGAGAAGGCCCTTCCCTCTACCACCGGAATATTGAATGTTTCAATGAAGTCATACCTGACCATGAAGGCAGGGTACCAGAAGGGCTGATCGTCAAACATCCCTTCGATCACAAAAGAGCGGGTATTGTGGTTTGCTCCCAGAATGTCTTCCATGCCCGTGACCGAGATGATGTCCTCATGTTTTTTCAGCTCCTCGGCAAAGGTCTCGAACTGAAGGCCTAGGTTGAACTTGGTGGGCAAAAGGATCACCTGGTCGCGGTCGAAACCAAGATCAGCCTTTCTCAGGTAATTTAGCAGCGAAAAAGCAGAGATGGTGCCTATGATCAGGGCCACCGAGATCAGAAACTGCACCACCACCAGGACCTTGCGGGCCAGACCCCTTCCGGCTCTTCCGCTGAGGCTTTCCTTCAGGTGACTGGTGTCGAGGCGCGATAGAAAAAAGGCCGGGTAGGATCCCGATAGGATCCCGACAAGCAGTAGCAACACCAAGCCCACAAGCAGATTCATGGGCCGGACCACTATACCCGGATCGATCGATTTACCGGTGAAATTATTAAAGGAGGAAAGCAGGATCTCCACCAGAATGGCAGCCAGCAGGAGGGCAAAAAAGGTGATGATGAGCGATTCTCCCAGAAATTGGGTTCGGAGCTGTCCCCTTCTGGCCCCAGCCACCTTTTTCATACCGATCTCTCTGCCCCGTCCTGCAGAACTGGCTGTGGCCAGGTTCATGAAGTTGATGCAGGCCAGGATTAGTACAAATATGCCTATGATGCCAAGGATCTTGATATAGGAGAGTTTGCCATTGGGATGCATTTCGTACTCGTGGTGCGAGTTAAGGTGGATATCCGTGAGAGACTGAAGGTACAGGGTGATGTCCTGGTCCTGGAAATCCGCATATTGATTCAGATAAAAGTCGGGCAAACTGGCCTCCAGTTGCTCCTTGCTTACATGATCATGAAGTTCCACATAAGTCCAGCAGGGATTCCAAATCCAGGTTTGGGGCATTTGCCCGTCCTGCATGGCCCGGAAGGTAGACAAGGATCCCAGGATGTCGATTTTGAAGTGGGACTGTGAGGGTAGATCTTTCATGATACCGCTAACCTCGAAAGGTAGCTGCTCTTCGAAGAAGATGGTTTTCCCAATGGCGGGCTCATCTCCGAAGTACCTCTTAGCAGTGCTTTCGGAAAGCACCAGCTTGTTGGGTGCATCCAGAACGGTCAGGGGATCCCCTTCCAGCAATGGAAAATTGAACATTTGAAATACAGTGGAATCAGCCAGGTAAAACCACTCTTCATTGAATTTCACTATATCGGTACTGTCTTTTCGATATTCAAAGAGTATCTCCGATATCTGGAAGTCGAAAAAGCGAACCACCGATTTAACCATGTCGGGATAATCCTCGGCCAGTGCCGGTCCAAATGGAAAGGAAACAGTGGCAGCATCCTCATGAATGTCGTTGGAATTATACAGACGGTTCATGCGGTAGATCTGCGAATGGTTTTCATGGAACCTGTCGTAGCTGAGTTCGTCGGTGACATAGATCAGGATAAACAGGAAGCTGGAAATTCCGATGGCCAGACCAATGATATTAAGAAGGGAATAATTGAAATGTTTCAGGATATTCCTGATGGAAATGGTGAATATATGTCGGAGCATGGAGCAGTATTAAAATGAATATGGCATCAAAAGACGCACAAATGCCTTACCAATCATTTTAAAGCACTGAAAATCAAACGATAATAGTAATTAGCTTAGGTTTAAATGAGCCCTTAAATGCACTTTTACGGACATAGACCGTCCGAATCCGTGCAATCGGAGCCCGACTATTCAGCTGCGTATCCCAGATATCCTCCTGTAATTCGGGTGAGTGCGGCCTGTGAACCGATCAGATTATACACCGCCTGAAGGCGCTGAAAACTTACATTCAGGTAGATTAGCTGAACATCCCTGTAATTGAATGAATTGATGACCCCGGTGCGGTATTTGTCCTCGGAAATGGAAAGATTCAATTCGGCCGCTTCCAAATTCTCATCGGCTACATTCAGCAACTCCCTGCGCACCTCGTGAAAGTCATAGAGGTTAAAGAGTTCATTGGTCAGAGAATGCTCCATTTGCTGGATTTCCACCTGGGCTACCTCCTCATTGATCCTGGCAATTTCCACCCCCCTTTTTCGCACTCCGGCACTATAGATATCAAAGGAGAGACGCACATTTCCATAGGGAGTTAGGCTGTTGGTGTTGAGTGTCTGGCTCCCGCCAGAATAGGCCCAGGTTTGTCCGTAATCCATTCCTGCTCCCAGGGACACAGAAGGGTAGTAAGCCGATTGTTGCAGGGAAGTCTCGTTTTCCCTCAGCAGCAGGTTGGTGTACTGGTTCTTCAGGGTCTGGTTGTCGGCTTTCATTTTGGAAAGCAGGTCGCCAAAGACAAAGTCTGTGGTGTCAGATTCAAAGGCCTCGGAAAAATCCCAGGTTTGGGAAGGCTCCACGCCCATGATATAGTTTAGGTTGCGAATCGCCCCCCTGACCAGCATCTCCTGGTTCATATGGAGAGCCTTATCGGTGAGGTAGGTATTTTTTGCCTGCAGCACATTGTAAGTGACCGATCCGCCCAGGGATTGTTTTTTCAGCTCGTACTGGTAACGATCGTCTGAAAGTGTCATGATGGTTTCCAGCACTTTAAGCTGTTCCTTCAGAAGCAATACTTGATAGTATCCGAGGATGATATCCTCTATGGTGGATTCTACCTGCACTGCCAGACTGCCAGATGTAAGATCCTCCATATTTTCCAGCCTTGATTTGGTGATATTCACCCTGAAACCATCAAACAATACCCAGTTAAGACCCACTCCTGCCGAAAGCCGGTTGGTATATATGCTGTTGTTGAGCTCATAGTTGTTGTTATCAGAAGCATCAAATCCTATGGTGGGATATCGGCCTGCGGTACCCCAATTGTTGTTGATCTCTGCCACCTGCAGATCTGCCCTGGAAATGATCAGCCCGTAGTTGTGTGCCAGGGCCTGTTCCAGGGCATAAGACAGTGTCAGCCCTTCCTGTCCTTTTATTGCCTGTACAAATAACAGGATACCCAGGAGGAGATATATGGATTTTTTCAATGGTCTCATATTCG
>SPBY01000313.1 GCA_004525825.1 Bacteroidia bacterium | reverse complement strand
GAGTACGTCAGTTTAGCAAACTGGTGGATTAAGCCACTCTCCCACCTCTCCGGAGTGTGCTTAAAGCAGAGCAAAAGTATAAAAATAGTCCAACTTCTACAACACTCTTCTCCTTAATCCCTCTCCTCTAGAGTAGCCCTCTTTTGGCGGACGCATTCTTTTTGACTAAGTCTTTGGGGTACACAAGGAGAGTGCCTATAAATGTTCACGCAGTGAAGATTTTAAGCAACGACCGTGTATCCTAAAGACCATAAAAAAAACGTCCGCCGAAGCGGACGTTGGATATTGAACGGAGGATGTATAATCCTATCTATGTTGTGATTTAACCTTGCAGCTTAGGCAGGTAAGCAGCGATCAGGCCAACAGCCTGGTCCCTTTCGATGTTCTTCTTCTTCACGAGAATAGTCTGGTTGCTATACTGTCTTGCATCAAACCCATCCCTGACCAGGGCGCTGGTGAACATGGCTTTGCGAACTCCAAATCCTTCTTTGGTACAATTGTACATGAACCAGTAACCGTCTGTAAAAGCAATGTATGATTTGCAGTCTCCTTCATCCAGAACAGCAATCTTCATGTTGTGTGAAGGATTGTCATAATATACATTGTATACCTGGAACTCCTCACCCTGGAAATGATACACTTCATCGGTCCCGGTTACTACAAAATCTCCGGCGGCGGTATTGGTTGAACCTGACAAGTAAACCTCAGTGGCTTCGCCATCGGCGAATACTGCGGTGGATACAAAAAGTATGGCAACTGCTACGGCTGCGAATCTCTTAAGGTAATTTACTGTTGATTTCATGGTATTCAGGTTTTTTGTTTTAATTAATGTTTTGAGTTATGCTCCATACAAATCAATTGCCGTGCCATAGTTCGTATCTAATTGTTATACTGATTATTAAGATCCTTATGAGGCATTTCTATAAAATGTTAATTCCGCACGATATTGGACACTTTTGTCCGGAAATGGATAAAAGTGAATAGTTGTTAAGCTATTGATTCGCTGCATGTTATATAACACAAAAAGGCCGGCATTTCAATGCCGGCCTCTCAATCGGTGAATTTGTACTGCTAAAACTTCAGGTTAGTTTAAGTGGTTACCCCTTTAACTGGGGAACATAGGCTGCAATCAGACCCACTGCCTTTTTCTTGTCTACCTTCTTTTCCTTCAACAGGACTGTCTGGTCGTGAAATTGCTGTGGATCGAATACATCCTTTGCCCAGGGATTTGAAAACATTACTTTTCTTACGCCAAAACCATGCTTGTTGCAATTGTAAAAAAACATGAACTCGCCGTTAAAGGCGACAAACGAAGTGCATTGCCCCTCGTTGTTTACTGCAATTTTCATGTTCATAGCAGGATCGTCGTAATAAACCCTGAATACTTCATACTCTCGACCATTGTAATGAAACATGTCACTGGTAGTTTGCACCACAAAATCACCCGCAGATGAATTTGAAGTGCCTGTCAGATAAACCTCTGTGGTTTCACCATCTGCAAAAACAAAGGCGGTGAAAACGCACAGTGTGACGATCATCGTCGTCAACTTCCTAATCAAACTAACCTTCTTCATAGCAATAACATTTTGATTCTACTATTAAATTTATTGGTATAAAACGGTAGTCTCAAATAAGATCAAGGAACCACCTTGCAGAGAATGTGAACTACGGGAAAAGAAGTGTGAACGACAGTGATAGACCTTAAGCTGCCACCCTGCCAATGATCAGGTCCACAGCATACACATTGCCAATGGAGCGCGCATCGAGGTGATACTGTTTCCGGTAAGAGGAATCCAGCATTTTCCTGACAGCTTCAATACCTAGACCGGTATTGGCGACTGAAGCAATATCATGAGAATCTACACTGGACTGAACACCGTTCCGGACCTTCAGTAGAATTTTATCATCCTTCACCACCAGGTGGATAGTGATCCAACCATTATTGGGGCACTTGCGTATACCGTGTTTAAATGCATTTTCGATCAAGGTGTAGATGGTCAGAGGAGGAACAGAGACTCCTTCAGTATCTCCCTTCACCTGGAAATCCATTACAAAGGAGCATTCGCCCAGCCAGATTTTCTCCAGGGCGATATAATCCATAATCAAACCTATCTCCTCAGATAGGGGGACCATATCTCTTCTTGTAAATGAAACTACCCTCTCCAGCAAGTGAGAAAGTCCGGCAATGGCCTCAGGTGTCTCATCCGATTTACGAAGCGAAAGTGCATAAAGGTTGTTCAGGGAATTAAATAGAAAGTGCGGCTGCAACAGGTTCTTAAACAACTCAAGGTTGTCCCTGTTGTCGGCCTGCTGAAAATTTCGAGAAACCAAATACTGATCAAGATTCATCTTTTCCCTACGTTTGTTACATCCCTGTACAATCACCAATTGCTATGCAGTAGTATTTCATGATTCATGCCAAAACAATCAACCTTATGATTATGTGGCATTTAATGAATTCTGCTAGATATGAATTTGTGTTAAAATCGTTCGGAATTGAACGTTGCTGTGCGCCTGGGTACGTTTCTGGGTAATGTTAAGCCGGAGGGGAAAAAGAAAAAACTTGCCGTCGGAGGAGTTACTTATTAAACCTAAAACTTTAAAGTAAGGCAGCTGACGGCAAGTTGTCAATTGATGTGCATAGAGTCAATTCAAAAATATGTCACACCAGTGGGCTAAAAAAACTTTTTCAGTTTACGACCGCTTGGGTGGTGTTAATGACATCTGTTGCAGGGTGAAAGGCATTTATATCTGCCGGGGCATTGTTTCTAATGATTACAGAGCATCCGTATGGGTGTGATTCCATGGAAATAGACACACGGTCATTGTAATAGGATTCAAGCTGCTTTACAGTATTGAGGCATTCCTGGACGGTCTCATCCTGCTTCCTGGCACCACTGTACATTACCTGGACAGTGATCATGTCAGAGTATCCGGAGGCTTCGATATTTAGTTCAGGAAGTGTGGACTCTTTTTCGAATTTCCTGAAAATCATATCAACCAGGGTAAACAAGATCATGGGAGGCAGTTTTATCTGGCCCGGATCCCCTGAAATGAAAAACTCCACATCGGGTTCGCAGTTGCGAATCACCGAAACAAGATGTACCAATTTCCTCACTAGTTCAATTTCCCTGTTGAACAATTTAGGATCCTCTTCATTGTACACCATGACTTCACTCAAAAGCTCAGAGGTTAGTGCAATGGCTCTGGTCACCTTCGGAGAAGACTCATCCACCATCCTGTCGATGCTGTCAATGGCATACAGAAGCATCAGTGGCTGTACCTTGGTGATAGCATTCTCCATCTGCTGCTGGAGTTCGCCCTGCACTAGTTCCTTGCGCCTGTTGTCTGCATTGTACCATTCCCTGATTGTCCTTGCAGCCAGGAAGACCAGGACGATATAAAGATTACCCAATCCACTGGCAATGACATTCCCGGCTCTCAGATAATTAACTGCGATGGCCGATCCTGTGGGATACCACTTAAAGATAAACTCATTACTCAACAACAGCTCCAACACGGAGAATCCGTAAAACAAGGCCAGAAACAACCCGGCAAACAGCGGATACCACCTTTTATTAAAGAACAGTGGAATCAGAACATAGGCTACCAGATAGGTATGAGCTACAAAGATGGGCAGTGTAATCAGGTAGTAGGAGAACCAGCCCAGGTAGACATCGGAGGCCTCCCCAAAACTCTTGACAAAGGTAAATCCCAGCACCCAGCATATCCAGAAAGACATATGTCTCCAGGTCCTGCTCTGCTCTAATTTCATCATCACTTTTCTTCTCATATCAGAGGCTTATATTTAATTCCACCAGGTGCTCATTCCTCTTCTCCCTGATAGTTAACCTGTGGCTGTTGGGATATTCCAACTCAAGTCTTCTTACACTGTTCTCATTGGCCGTCCGTTTACCACCGGATCGTGGTTCACCTGGATTTTCCCGTACCGAATTAGCGGCAGAAAAACACAGTCGGGTGTCTTTAACTGCGAGTGCGATCTTAATCCACGAATTACTTGGATCCTCACCAGCTCCGTGCACAAAGCAATTCTCCACAAATGAATAGAGGATCAAGGGTGTGATTCTCAAGCCCTGCATGCTTCCTTCCACTGAAAAGTCAACTTTCAATCTCTCTCCGAACCTAAGCTGTTCAAGGCCAATATAGTTTTCAATCATTTCTATCTCTTTGACCAGCTGTACCTTATCACTTTTGCTCTCCATAAAAAGGTAATGCAGAATTGCTTTAAGCTTCTTCACGGTCGATTTGAGGTATTCGGGCCTGTATATGGATATGGAATACAGGTTGTTGAAGTTGTTGAAAATCACATGAGGATCCATCTGATGTTCAATAAGTTTCAACTCGGCTTCAAGACCTTTTCGCTGCAACTCCCTGATATTGGACTCCAGGGTATAGTGATCGCGGGCAAATTTCACCAGGGCAAAAAGTGCCACAATAAAGGTCATATCCTTGGTATTCATAAGCAACGTAGGCAATGAAATCAAGCTACCTTGGGAGCCGTTTTCAGGAGCTATGGCCTGGTAAAAAATGAAATCAGAAAAGATAAACTTAAACAATGACAAGCCGATTCCAGTCGCCACAAAAGCAACTATGAAGAGGATCACCCATCTACGTACAAGCAGCTTAGGAATAAGCAGGTATACGGTGATGTAGGCATAGCCAAAAAAGAAAAGTGCATTGGTGGTGACCATGGCAAATACTAGCCAGTAACTGCTCTGGTCACCGCCGCGGGACCAGGCTACCCAGGTAAACAGAAACACCGTCCCCAGGATGAGGGCTACATGTCTGATCACCCTGATCAACAATTTCTGACTTACCAGCAAG
>SPBY01000171.1 GCA_004525825.1 Bacteroidia bacterium | reverse complement strand
GTGGATGCTGATGCTGCTCCTACTTATCGGAACAACCGCCCGGTGATCCCCGTGCTGTCTGGAAGCAAGAGAAAATTGGGGGGGATGGTCCACGATGAATCCGCCACAGGAAAAACTGTTTTCATTGAGCCCGCCGAAGTGGTGGAGCTTGCCAACGAGATTCGTGAACTGGAGTATGCCGAACGCCGTGAGATTATCCGTATCCTGCAGGAGTTTACGAAGGATATAAGGCCTTATATACCCGAATTGCTCTCCTCCCAGGAGTTCCTGGCCACCATCGATTTCATACGGGCCCGTGCCATGTTTGCCAGGAGAATAGAGGCTGCTCGCCCCCAGATAAAAAATGAACAGATCTTCGACTGGAGGGAAACAAGACATCCACTGCTTTACCTGGCCCATAAGGCTGAACAGAAAGAGGTGGTACCCCTTACCTTTCAGCTCTCAGACAAGAACCGCATCCTGCTTATCTCCGGTCCCAATGCCGGGGGGAAATCGGTCTGTCTGAAGACCATCGGATTGCTACAGTATATGGTGCAGTGCGGACTTCTTGTGCCTGGCAATGAAACGTCGGTGTTCGGAATTTTTGCCGGGATATTTATCGATATCGGCGATGAGCAGTCCATCGATAACGATTTGAGTACCTACAGTTCGCACCTTCTCAATATGAAGTATTTTTTGAAGCATGCAGCATCGGACACCCTGGTACTGATCGATGAATTTGGTACCGGAACTGAGCCGATGCTGGGGGGAGCCATTGCAGAATCTATCCTGGAGCAGCTGAACCAGACGGGCACCAGCGGTATCATAACCACCCATTATACCAACCTGAAGCACTTTGCCACCTCTGAAGAAGGCTTAATCAACGGGGCCATGCTTTTCGATAATCAGAAGATGCAGCCGCTTTACCAGTTGCAGGTGGGAAATCCGGGCTCTTCGTTCGCCTTCGAGATAGCCAGGAAGATCGGACTACCTGAAGAGGTTCTGGGAAGGGCTTCCAACAAAGTGGGCCAGGATCACATTGATTTTGACAGGCATCTTCGGGAGATTCTCAGGGATAAAAAGTACTGGGAAGAAAAGAGACAGAAGATCCGGCAATCGGAAAAGAAGCTGGAAGAGCTGATGGAACGGTACGAGAAGGAACTGCAGGAGAGCGACAAACAGCGCAAGGCCATCGTGAAGGAAGCTAAAGCCAGGGCCGATGATATGCTCCTGGGGGCCAACAAAAAGATTGAGCAGACCATACGTGAGATCAAGGAAGCAGGGGCGGAGAAGGAGCGGACCCGGGAGATCCGAAAAGAGCTGACTGATTTCAGTGAGCAACTGGCTGTGGAAAAAGGAAGAGAGGAAAAGAAGGTGGAAAATCAGCTTCAGGAGCTTCGCAAGAAGGGTGGGGAACTAGAATCCCACAGGCCCGATCTGAGACAGCGATCCAAGAAGACCCTTGCCCAGAAGCAAGTGAAGGAGGATCCTGAGATCAGGGTGGGGGATATGGTCCGGATCATCGGTCAGGAAGCAGCCGGGGAGGTCTTGGAAATCAAGGGAAAGAAGTGTGTGGTGGCTTTTGGCATGCTGAAGACCAATACAAAACTGGACCAGCTCGAGAAGATCAGAGCAGAGGAGGCGGGCCGCCTCCGGATCAAGGATAAGTCAAAAGTGGAGCTGGGCGACTGGAACGTGAGTACCCGGAGGGTCCAGTTCCGGCCCGATATTGACCTGCGTGGCAAGCGGGCCGATGAAGCCATGGAAATCGTGGTGGATTTTATTGATGAAGCCATCATGGTCAATGCCCGCGAATTGAGGATCCTGCATGGAAAAGGAAACGGCATCCTGCGCCAGCTGATTCGAGAGTACCTGCATGCGGTAGACCTGGTGGAGTGGTACGGCGACGAGCATGTGGAACGCGGGGGGGCAGGGATAACGCTTGTCAAACTTGAAGTTTAAAGGGAAAAGTGAAGATAACATACATACATAGAGAGGCCATTGATACCGAGAAGTGGAACGATGTGATTGCTCAGTCACCTGCAGAGACAATCTTTCTATATACCTGGTATCTGGATACAGTGGCAGCTAATTGGTCGGCCCTGGTTGTGGACGACTACAGGTTCATCATGCCCGTGGTTTGGAAGAAGAAAGCCGGATTGAAATATGTATACCAACCCTTCTATACCCAACAGCTGGGTGTTTTCAGTAAGGAATACGTTGATCCTTTGATTATCAAGGAAGCGGTTGAGATGGATGTGTCGGCGGAGGAGCTGGTGAAGCTGAAAAAAGCCAACGATGTGATCCAGAGATCGGAAAAGGATTATGCTCGGCTGCAAAGTCTGCTTGAGACCTTAATCGCCAGGGGCGCAGGAACTATATACGCCATACGGACCTTCCGGAAGGTCATAGCATCGGCATTTTTTGCTCACAGCCGGATCCGGGCCATCTACCTGGTATCGGCCTCAGGCAGAACAGGCAATGAGCACCGGAGTATGTTCAGGATTGTAGATGCTTTTATCAGGAAATATGCCGGATCGGGAATAATACTTGATTTTGAAGGGTCCAACATTCCCTCAGGGGCACGGTTTTTCGGGGGATTTGGAGCGCATCCGGAAATATACCAAGGGATTAGTTTCAGCCGTTTGCCCGCTACCTTAAACAAATTGAGATAAATGAAGGAGGGAACCCGCCATAGGGGAACGATCAGCTACCTTCAAAGAGTAGAGATTGACGATGAGCGGTGGAACAGGGCGATTACCTCTTCCGGATTTGCTTTGGTATATGCACAAAGCTGGTACCTGGATGCCTGTGCTGACCAATGGGCGGCACTGGTCCTTTCCGATTATGAATATGTAATGCCTGTGGCATTCCGAATTAAATTAGGTTTCAAATACCTCTATCAACCCAGATTTTGTCAGCAATTGGGCATTTATTCCGAAAAGCAGATAAATGCTCAGATCATAGCTTTGTTCCTGGATGCCCTGGGTAAAATTTTTAAACTTGGCGATTATGCCTTCAATGAGGGCAATTTGCTCGGGGCGAAAAAGGGATTCGAAATAACAGACAATACCAACTTTACACTCCACTTGACCCCATTCTATAAAGAACTTAAACAGGCTTACTCAAGCAATTGCAGGAGGAATTTGCAAAAGGCCAGTCATTCGCGCCTGGAATTTTCTGAGGATGTCGGCATCAGGGAACTGGTGCTCCTGAAGAAGCATCACGATCATAAAAGGCAAGCCGATGAACACTACCAGGACCTGATTGATATGTTCTCCGGGATGAAGGAAGCGGGAAATGTGAATGCCTACGGAGTGAAACTGGGACCGGATCTGTGCGCCGGTGCCATCTTTGCAAGTAACACCAAAAGGATACATTATCTGCTCTCTGTATCCACTAAGGCAGGGAAAGAGTCTAGCGGAATGTTTTTTGTGATCGACAGGCTTATTCAAATGCACTCGGGCAAAGACCTGTACCTGGATTTTGAGGGATCCAATATTTCATCCCTTGCCCGGTTTTTTGAGGGTTTTGGTGCACAAGCACAACTTTATCAACGCATCAGATTCAATAATGCACTTGGAAAATTCGTTCAGAAAGTAATAAGTGTCAGACCTGATTAAAAATATTGCAGCCCTGCTTCCCGGACCCATTCAAAAGGCGAAGCATTTCAAGCGCACCGGACTGGATGTGATCTTTCCATTCTATCATGCGGTATCAAACCAGGTCCTTCCCCATACAAAGCACCTCTATTCCCTTCGAAATACGGCACAGTTTGAAGCTGACCTGGATTACCTTCTGGGACATTTCGAAGCTGTAAAAATGAGCGAATTCCTTGCCGGGGGGATAAGACGAGATCCTAAAAAACCTCCCTTGGTATTGAGCTTCGACGACGGATTGATCCAGTGCCACCAGGAGATCATGCCAATACTTTTAAAGAAAGGCATTCCAGCTACTTTCTTTTTGAACAACGATTTCATCGATAACAAAGCCATGTTTTTCCGTTTCAAAGTGAGTCTCTTGCTGGAGCTGCTGCCCGAGAAATCGGAGGCTGAGAAAGAGCGAGTTGCCAGGATCCTCAAGTGCCCTGTTTCAGAACTAAGGAAGCGGCTCCTGGACCTATCTTACCTTGAACGTGAACTCATTGACCGGGTGGCTGAGCTTTGGTACTACTCCTTTGAGGCATATTTATCTGGGAATCCAGTCTATTTAAGCTTACACCATATTGCCGACATGATGGAGCAGGGATTCGAATTTGGTACTCATGGTCTGGATCACCCGCTTTTCTCCTTGCTGCCTGCCCGTGAAGTCCTTGACCACATTCGTCATAGTACCGAGGATTTGCAAACAAGGTTCGGACTGGAATACAAATATTTTTCTTTTCCGTTTACCGACTACGGGGTGCAGGATGAAACCATCGAAGAGTTATTCAGAAGAGGGATCATCGATGCCGGATTTGGTGCGGCAGGATTAAAGGAAGATAGGTGGCCGGCATATTATCAGCGTGTACCTATGGAACTGGCTGGGATGGAAGCCAGGAAGATCCTGCGGGGAGAGTTGAACAGAAGACGGATTCGGCTTATGATCGGGAACAATTACGCAAGCCGCATTAATCTAAACAAGGGGCAATGAGCGATCGGACAGGTATAAGGGTAAATACACTGATCATTGGAGCTGGCAGGTCCGGTACCACCACCCTGTATTCCTACCTGAAAGAACACAGCGATGTGTGTTTCTCATACATCAAGGAAGTTCCCTTTTTCTCCCTGAGAGAGCATTACAGGAAGGGAGAAAAATACTACCATTCCTTTTTCAGGAAATGCAGTAGCGCCCCTGTCATTGCTACGGCCGATACCTATCTGCTGATGGACCACGAAGCCATTTCACACATCCATGCATATAATCCGGAAATGAAGATTGTGGTGATGCTTAGAGAGCCGGTAGCAAGGGCCTACTCCTCTTATAATTATTCCGTGAATTTCGGGCACCATGAAGCTTATACTTCATTTTTGGATTCTATGGAGGTAGAAAAGGGGATCGCGGCAGAGCCTGATATTGTAAAGCGCAACAATGTTGGCCATTTTTATGGAAGTCTCTATTATGAACACCTGAGTAAATGGATCGGCGTATTTCCTCGGGAACAGTTGCTCTTGTTAAAAACCAGTGATCTTAGAGAAAATCCGGAAAAATTCTCTGGTACTTTATTCTCCTTTTTGGGTATTCCCGCATATAAAAGGGAAATTGTGTGCGACAATACTGCTGCCGTACCCAAAAACAAGGCAGTTGAAAAGCTCTTCATGGATAGGGAGAATCTCACCAGGAAGCTTATACGCAAACTGACCCCCCGTCCTGTTAAGAATTTGATCATGAGGTCGGGAGTGGTGGATAAACTGCATGCGGCAAACCGTATAGAACAAAGTGCCGCACCATTGTCAAAGGAGGATGTGATAATGGCGATGCCTTATTTCAGGGAAGATCTTCAGCTTCTGAAAAAGGAATTTAATATAGAATTCTGATCTGTCAAGCCTGGATATAAGCCACTTATTCGCTCTGTATCAAACGGTCAAACTCTGCTTCGGAGAGGTTGGCACCCACCAGTTTTCCATTCTCACATTTCAGGGTCCTGGAGGGAAATTTTTTTATCAGGTTGTAGTTATGGGTAGCCATCATCACAGCTTGGCCACCTTTGGATATTTCCATCAGGATATCCATGATATCATTGGAGGTGGCAGGATCCAGGTTTCCGGTGGGTTCATCAGCCAGGATGATCTCAGGATCGTTTAACAAGGCCCTGGCAATAACGACTCTTTGCTGTTCCCCCCCCGAGAGCTGATGGGGCATTTTGTAGCCTTTGTAGCCCAGGTCGACTTTTTCAAGCACTGCAGCAATCCGGTCCTTGATTTCTTCTTTGTCTTTCCAACCAGTGGCTTTTAATATAAACTCCAGGTTGCTGTCAACAGATCGGTCGATCAGTAATTGGAAGTCCTGGAAGACAATCCCGAGCTTTCTGCGGAGCAGGGGAATATCCTTGCGTTTCAGATTCTCCAGTGTGAAACCGGATACAATTCCGCTTCCCTGTATTAAGGGTAACTCAGCGTTAAGTGTCTTGATCAGGCTGGTCTTTCCACTCCCTACTCTGCCTATCACGTATACGAATTCGCCCTTCTCCACCGAAAGATTTACGTCCTCAAGAATTAGATGATCGTCAACGCCGATGTACGCATTTTCCAGGGAAATGACCTTGTCTTTTGCCATAAATTCTTGAATATCCGGCTAAATTAAGAGAAATAATTATAAAAACGGAGTGTAGCGCAACTCGATGTCTAATCTTGCAGGTAAAGTTCAGATAAGTCCGCCGACTTGAGGGTATGAAAGCAATTTAAACATTGAAAAATGAACTATCTTACAATAAGCGAACGGGGTATCAGGAAGGTATATTATTTAAGGATACACAAATGAAAAGAATAGCTTTGATCACAAGTGGAATAGTGTTATTTATTATCCTGTTTTATGTGATATCCGGTTTATTTCTAAGCTACAAAAAACCGGTAGAATCGCCTTATGTTTTGTTGGAAGACTG
>SPBY01000493.1 GCA_004525825.1 Bacteroidia bacterium | reverse complement strand
TTTGAGTCATAAGTACCTCCTTTTTAAATGAATAATGACAGTTCACATAGAACAAGAAAAGGTACAAAATTATCTAATTAAATTCCAGTAGGTTCCTAAGGTCAAAGGTTGCCAGGACTATTTCAAGCGGATCTCCTGGCTACCAGGATTGAGATACACTGTTTGCCCCTCCCATATAAATTCACCTTTTAAATCACCAGGCAAGCTGATGGTTCCGTCGATGCCTTCCTTTCCTTTTCGCATCAGCGATACTTCGATCATCCCATAGGGATGTGGCATGGATGCTTCGATCTGCTCCAGGTCGTCCATGGATGGACGGATCTCCACGCTATGAAATCCGGGTTCGGCCGGGTTTATTCCTGCCACTATCGACAGGAAATGGTAGAGCGGACTGGCCGACCAGGCATGGCAGTCCGAGCGGTCCTTGTAGTCACCCTCCTGGAAGGTGGTAAGTCCGTTGTCCAGCATGCGCTCCCAGGTATCCAGCATGGAAGTATACTTATCTTCCATACCTGTTTTTTTCAGGGCCTCGAACAGGTAGAAGCGGAAATAGATGGTGGTGGGGATCAAGGTGGGATCCTTCAGGATACTTTTCATGACCTCCTGTTGATCGTCCAGGGGGATCGCATCTGTAAGAATTCCAAAGATGTTGGTGTGCTGGGAATGAATGCCGCTTTCATACAACTGGTGCTGTGAAGTTTCATCCACCGGCACATCGGCCAGCATACCCCTTGAAAAATCCATGCAAAAGTTATAGACCGCATCGCGGGTTCTCTGCGCCTGGTTCCTAAACTCCCTGGCCCTGTTGTGCAGCCTTTCACTTTGTTCCAGTTCCGCAAAATAAGTGAAGAGCTCTGAAGCCCGGTCGAGCGCATAGACATAGTTGAGACTCACCAAGGCCGAATGTCCCAGATCCACTCCCGGGGGCGATCCCACCATAAAGCCATCCGTCCAGTCGGCAAAATTAAACCACTCCAGCGGACCCAGCATCCCTGTATGGTCGATGCGTTGTTCGAACCAGCCAAGTACCGATTCGATGCCCGGAAGGAACTGGCGAAGGAACTCATCGTCCTGGCGGTAAGTGTAGAAGTCGTGGATCATATCCACCCAGTAGAGCGAGAAGGCCGGAATTACCTGGGGAATGAAGGAGGGACCGCGCGACAGGGTGAGGCCGTCGGGCATCCGGCTCTGATCGGCCAGTTCCAGGGCATTGCGCATGAGCCGGTCATCGCCGGCCACCGTCAGGGAGACCAGGGCCTGGATGCGGGCATCGCCCAGGTATTGCAGTTGCTCATAATAGGGACAGTCCATGTAGGTTTCATGGGCGCAGAGCCGGGCGGTGCGCCAGCCTGCTTCCCAGATCTCCGAGTGCAGGGGATCGTTGCTTTTAAAGGCACCCTTCTCCTCAAAAGGGTAGGCATTGAACTCGCCGTACAGATCGGTCAGCACCAGCGCTTCTTCGCCGGTAGTAATATCGAGTTGAACGTAGCGCCAGGTCCGTAACCAGAGTGGCTGGAATTGGCGATCGGCACCCCCGTCGGGCAGGATCAGGTCGTGGTAACCCCTGAGCTCCTTGCCCTCAATCTCATTACGGTTCCCCTTGGAACCGTCTGGATTTCGCAGCGACTCCGCATAAGTGATCTTCACGCGGCTGCCCTTTCCCCCGTTAAAATTCAAGACCGGATAACCCAGGGTCAGTTCCCCCTGGTCGAGGAGCAGAGAGACAGTCTTCCCGGCCGGAACCACCAGTGCTTCCTGTCCACTGAGAAATCCTTGCGGAATGTCCGTCACTTCCATGCCGGAGCTTCGGGCCACCCTCTGAAAGCGAGTCTCATGAGATTCCATCAGGGGAATGTTGCGGGGCACCAGCATCCAGCTTACCCCGTGCATATAGCCCCTTCCCACGCCTTTGCCCAGCCGCCTGGGATCACTGAAAAGACCAGCATCGTAGCCAGCTTCCTTCCAGCCCCAGGGATAAGCCTCAGCCTCGAATTGGTCGGTGGGACCCGCCACATAATATCCGCCCACCTCATCGCCCGATACAGGTATGGGAGCATAGGCCTGGTTCTCACGTACCCGCCAGGTGCCTGGTGTATTCAATATTGCACCGCCGTCTGAACCATCGTCGACCAGGCTCTTGTCCGACTGAAAAATAAAGGCAGTCTGCCTGGAGAACATGGCGGCCGGACGGTGTTCGCCCAGGTTAAAGACTTCCACGGCCAGCACATTATCCCCCTCCACCAGCCAGGGTCCCAGGTCGATTGTTTCGTAGCGCCAGTAAAGGAAGCTGCCCTTGGCCGGACCGGTGGTGACCATCTTGCCATTCACCCAGAGTTTATAACGATTGTCGGCCGACAGGTGCACCACCAGTGATTCGGGTGCCCGCTCGAGCCGGAATTCATTCCGGAACAGGAAGACCCCGTAATCCAGCACCGAGGCAGTGGGATGGGTAATCCAGTCTGCCTCCCAGGAGTGCCGTTCATGATCCCAGTCGGTATTGACCTGGATGTCGGTTTCCTGTGCGGAGCAAGGCATGGATATGAGTAGTGCCAGGGACAGAAGGAGCAAAAGGGAAGACGGTTGACTGGAGAGATGGGCTTTCATGGAAGTATGGTTTACAAATATTACTACCAAATGTACAGGATGGATCACAAAGGATCAGACTATTTTCAGTAAATTCTCAAATGTTTTAAAATATACATTCTCTTCAATCGTCTACAGAAACAGTAGGCAATGATTGAACCATGACCGCCGCAGAGAAAAAACATATCGAAAAACTGGTAAAAGAGGAGGAGGGAAGGCTCCTGGGCTTTATCCGCAAAAGGGTCCACGAAGAAGAGGATGTTCGCGACATTGCCCAGGATGTATACTTCCAGCTAACGGTTGGTTTCAACGATATACGGTCGCTTACCTCCGTCACCTCCTGGCTTTTTTCGGTGGCGCGCAACCGGATCACCGATTTTTACAGGAAAAAGAAGCCCGAGCGCCTTTCCGATAAGGTGCTTAGGCAAGATGGGGAGGATGGTCCCCTGATGCTGGAAGATATCCTGCCTTCTCTCACCCGCAGTCCGGACGATGAGTACATGCGGGGAGTTATCTGGGAGGCCATTGAGGCGAGCCTGGAACGTCTGCCGGACAAGCAGCGGGAGGTATTTGTAATGAACGAATTTGAAGACATGAGCTTTAAGGAGATCTCGGCGATTACCGGCGATGGGATCAATACACTGCTCTCCCGAAAGCGATATGCGGTAACATACCTCAGGGAACAACTCAGAGA
>SPBY01000183.1 GCA_004525825.1 Bacteroidia bacterium | reverse complement strand
CGCTTCAGTCGCTTCAGTCGCTTCAGCCACTTCAGTCGCTTCAGCCACTTCTGGCACTGCGGGTGCCTCCTTAACCACAGCTTCGGTCTGCTGTGCCTGCAGAGGAATTATCAAAACACAGGCCATCAATAGTATAAATATTTTTTTCATCTTGTTGTTTTTTGATTTGGTGGTAGGACGAAACAAGTATGTAAAAAGTTACAGGTGTTCCCTTAGAATTTCATGCCGATAACCACCACATCGTCAATCTGGTCGATATCTCCTTTCCATTTTTCAAACTCCCTGTCGAGCAGAAGACCTTGTTCATGCATCTCCTTTCCCGAAAGTGAGATCAGGAGCTCCTTAAAAGCCTGGTATTTGAACTTCTTCCCTTTTGGTCCGCCAAACTGGTCCGCATATCCGTCAGAAAAGATGAAAACGTGGTCACCTGGTTCCAGGTCAATACTATGACCTGTAAAGGGCAGCATCACAAGATGGATGCTCACGGGCATCTTATCAGTTTTATGCTCTGTAAGCGCTCCCTTTCTGACCAGGTAGAGGGGATTATTGGCTCCGGCAAACTTAAGCTGTCGCTTTTGATGATCTACTTTACAGACAACCATATCCATGCCATCTTTGGCAGCTCCCGGGTCGCCCTTTTGGTGCAGGGTTTCAATGATCTGGCTACGCAGCTTGTTGAGAAGGTCGTCAGGATCAATGGAAGGTTGTTTACTAACGATTTCGCTCATTAGCGTCATGCCGAGCATGCTCATGAAAGCACCCGGAACACCGTGACCGGTGCAATCGACTGCAGCTATGTAGTAATAGTCACCTTGATCGCTGAACCAGTAATAGTCGCCACTTACTATGTCTCGCGGTTTGTAAAGGATGAAATGATCGGTGAGTCCCGATTTCAGGATGTGGGCCGATGGAAGCAGTGAATTCTGAATGGTCTGGGCGTAATGGATGCTATCCATGATGGACTTCTGATGTTGGGCAATCTGGTCATGCTGGTGTCTGGCGAAATCGCGTTGAGCCTCAATTTCGGTATTGGCCACCTCCAGTTCATGGGTTCTCTCCCTGACCTGTTGCTCCAGTCTGTTCTTCTGGGCTTTGATGGTAGTTATCCTGATGATATAGAAAAGGTAAGCGGATGCAACAAAGGCAATGATTACCAGGATCCGGAATATCCAGGTAGTGTACCACGCCTTTCGGATGGAAAACTCATACTTCTCGGCATAGCCCCAGATGTTGTTTTTTCCTTTGGCTTTGTAGATGAATTCATATTTTCCGGGAGGCAGGTTGTCATAATTCGCTTTGTATTCTGCTCCTCTGTGGTAGGAGGAGTATTGGTTTCCGGTACCCCGGATATAATATTCATACTCCACGGAGGTTTCGTCAGAAAATGAAAGGGCAGAAATTTCAAAGATGAAATTGTTCTCTTTGTGGGAAAATACCTTGCCGTTTTCGGTTTGAATTCTCTCTCCATTGAGAAACATCTTTTCTATATAACATACCGGGGCATAATTGAAGGTGGATTTGGCCTTGATGTTGAAATTGGATATTCCATGATAGGTTCCCACCCAGAGCAGATCATTGCTGTCGAGAAAGAGGCCTCCTGGAGTAATCTCATCCCCGCTCAGACCATCTTTGGCATTGATGGTGAACTCAAAGGCATGGGTTTCAGTATTGTAATAGCTAAACCCCTTGTTGGTCCCCAACCAGAGGTAATTCCTGTTTTTTGCAGGCAGTATGGACTTGATGGCCATCTCGCGGCCTATGGATGACAACTCCATTTCGCCGAAACGACTCTCTTTGACCAGGCCGATCCCACAGTCGGTACCCACCCATAACTTCTCGTCCTCCAAATGGAGCGTCCAGATGTTGCAGTCTGTTTCATGCAAGAGGTCAAACTCTGTTCCGTTGAAGGTCACAAACCCGGCACTGTTGCCCCCGATCACACGGCCGTCCATTTCAATAAGCTGAAAGATATTGGATGTGAATTTGTTTTTCAGTTCCCGGGGCTTGGAATAAAAGTCGGGGAAATAGTATATGATGCCATTGATTCCCGTAAGCAGGAAAATTTCCCCTTTTTTTGTCACGAAAACATTGTCAAAACTGTGGGAGATCTGTGAAAATGGCGTTTGTCTCACGATCTCGAGAGTTCTGCTATTCACTTCATACAAGCCTTCGTTGTTCGCCAGGAGGATGTTCTGGTTGGGCAGAAGGGTTCCCGTGAATTTCTTATTGTCAGATCCTGTCCGGGGGGTGAAATTAACCAGATCGTTCTGTTGAAAGTAGAAAACGCCGTTGTCCGAAGAAACCCATATGCGCTCCCGGTCATCCTGGAAAACAGAATAGATATAAGAGTTGATGATGCCGGGATAAAAATTCCTCAATCCCCGCCGGTTGGTGAGTCGCTGCAAACCCCCGGAAAAGCCGATCCAGATGTTGTCCTCCTGGTCGATCAGAAATGACAGGATCTTGTTGTTTTTGATTCCTCTTTCCTGCTCATACACAATGGGTTTCTGGTCGGTGGAGATCATCTGCATGATTTTTGAATCGCTTACCAGCCAGATGGATCCGAACTTATTGGTGGTAATATCTGAGATAATATTAACCGGGAAATCAAGTCTTTCGTTCAGGTTATAGAAGGTGGCCCGGTAGCGATCCTCCAAAAGGTCCTGAAGATGGGTGATGCTGAGCCCGTTCCTGGTGGCGATCCAAATGCTGTCGTTGGCATCAATATAGATGGAGTAACAATCCGTATCGCTTAGCTGGGTAACCTGCTCCTGCTTCGGGTCATACATGTAAACACCATCAATGGTGGCCATCAGGAGGTTTCCTGTCCTGGGATCCTCTGTAAGCTTGTAAATCACCCTGGGCAGTACCGGATGCTCAGCGTTGAGGTATCTGGTTTCTCCGCCGGGACTCTCCATGTAAATACCATCGTCGCCCATGAACCACCGGTTATCCTTTGAATCAATAAAAATATTTTGAAAGGAGATTCCTTCCCACAGGATTGCCAGGGTGGTATCGCCCGAAAATTTTGCAATACCACTTGTGGTGGCAAAATACATGGTTCCACTACTGTCCTGCCGGATGTCACGAACCGAATTGCCCGGCAGACCTTGATCCTGATTAAATACGGTCATTTCCCTTCCGTTGTAGCGCACTGCGCCCGAATTGGTACCAAACCACATGTATCCTTTCCGGTCCTGGAAAATGGAGAACATATCTTCCTGAGGCAGACCATCGTCAGCACCATAGTTCACATAAGGCATTTGTCCAGTTAGAAAACTTTCATAATAGCTGTTGATAAATGCCTCCGGCGCCTGGAGGGTATTCCCCTTGAGTGTTTTTAAGAGAATCCCTATCAAACCCTGCTCTTTGGATCGGGTGATGAATTTCTCCACTTCTTTCTGAAGTTCGGGCTGGTCCTTGCGAAGGGCCCAGCTTACATTCAGGGAGCCAAGCTCAAGTTTGCCTTCAAGATCGGGGTAGGCCGAAAGCTCATAAAAAGCGTTGTAAATGATGGTGTAGTCGGCTTTACCCTCCACCACGTCACGAATGAAATTATTGACGTTTTCGAAGTAAAAATTGGTAATTCCATGAGATCTTAAAATATCTTCATAGACAGTTCCACTGCCAGTGACCCCCTGGTATTTCTGGAGATCATCAATGGAGTTAATGTCAATATCTTTCCTGGCTATCACAGTATAAGCCGAAGGATAAACAGGGATCATATTTACCTTATTGGCACGCCAATCAAGGGGGGCGATGGTTTCGCAGGCCAGGTCAAAGAAATTGAACCATTCAGGAGTATAGGAGGAGTCTTTGACTATTTGCTTATCCTTGGTCTCCCAGTACTGACTGAAAGTGGGCGTTACCACAAACTCCAGAGAGACCCCCAGGTAGTCGGCAAACTCTTCCGCCAGGGCATGCATGAACTGTTTCTGCCCGGTTTCGTGATAGACAAAATCACGCTCCCTTAGGGCTACTACCAATTTACGGGATTCCAGGATCTCATCCAGATCACGGTGGTACTGCTCCTGTTTCAAGTTCTTGTTGAGGCGGTCCACATAAGACTTGTAGGTAATTCCAAAACGGCGGAAGAAAATTTCATCCAGAAACCCGTTGCTGGCTATGGTCTCGAAAAAATTCTCCACCTCCAGGATCAGGGGATTGTTCTTTTCAACCGCCCAGGCCGATCGTGTGACATCGCTGATGGGAAAGGCTATCTTATATTTCTGGTTGCTGCTGGCGTTGAAGTTCAGGGCTTCATCGGCATCAAGCACAATTCCGTACACCTTATTCTCTTCAAGTAAGAGCTTGGTTTCTGCGGTGGTACTGGTTCTGACCAGCTGCATCTCCTCACTCAGGGTAGCATTGATTTCCAGCAAATGCTGTTCAAAGGTGGTGGCCCCCATAAAGGCGATCCGTTTGCCGGCAAGTTCGCTGACTCCACCTGGAACAGGCTCGTTTTTATTGATCATCAATAGTTCGGCAGTCTGCAGGGTTTCGGCAAAACCAAACAGCCTTTTTCGCCATTCCATCACCGTAAAAGTGGAGCAGATGATATCTGCTTTCTTAAACACTTCGGGAGTATATCTCAGTTCGGAATTGGTTTCCATGTCCTCAGGAACGGAGCCGTTTATCATGAATGCTTCGTCCCATGCAATCACAGACTCTCTCAACTCCACGTTCAGGTATCGGGCAAACTCAAGAGCAAGGTCGTAGTTGATGTTTTTCAGGTCATCGGAGGTAAAGGCCACCCAGAGTACACCGCTACGCTTGATTTCCTGGAGGCTCCTGCCCAGGATGCCGATGGGCAGCAGGAGCAGGATAAGTAGAAAAGTGGTAATTTTCCGGGGCATCTTGTTTACTTTTCAAAGAAGTCTTTCAATCCGCCAAAATAGAATTTATCCCAGCCCTGAACCATGTCCTCATATGCTTCATCCGGGATATTGGAATGGTGCAGTTCGATTTTGGTGTAATGCCTGTCGGGTCGAAGGGTGATGCTTACTATGGACTTCTCTTCCTGGTCGCCAAAAAACCACTCCTGGACAATTTTACTATCCTTTTCAAAGGCGATGTTAACCCCCTCTATATCTCCGTCAAACAGGGAAAATCCGGCTCCGGGTTCTTCGCTCATTTCAGCTTTGGCCCCTGTCCAGAGAGAAATGGAGAATGGATTGATAAGTGAGGCATAAATCTCTTCCGGGGCGCCATTGATGCGATAGTATCTGCGTAGTTCTTTCATGCTTGGCTCAGTTAGTCCACAGGTTTGTAGATCTCGGAGATTTCAATTTTTACTATGCGGTAGCCTTTCCAAACCTCAATGGCAGCAAAGACGATGCCCATAAAAACTGCAAACATGCCTCCATAAAAGAATGCCACAATAAGCCAGTCGAAACCTGGGGTGTTCTCGCTGAGGGTAAGTCCTATTAAAACGGAGCTTACTATAAACAGGGCCACAGCCAGTGAGTAGCTGAAAACAGCATTGCGAACCAGGGAGATGCGTTCGATCAGGTGGCTGATCTGAAGCTCAATGTTGCTTAGCCTGTTGCTGTCGATTTCATCGATAAGCTCCTGGTGAAAGATCTTTCGCTTCTCTTCGTTCAACAGGCGGATGCGGTTGACCACCAGGCTGTATTTGTTGTTCATGCCCAGCAATAACAAGCCGCAGGCCGATATCATCAGTCCGGGTGCAAGCATTCCTTGAATAAGTAATACAATAGGAGTCTCCATTCCTAAAGGGTTTACATATACAAATGTTGTGAATTAAAATTGAATAAGCAATATGGAAGAGACTGAGTCAGCTAATGGGCTATTCATCCCGGAAGAACAGCTCCTCTTTCAGGGTGACAATCCGATCTTCCACAATGGCTCTGATGGAAGCACCCTGACTGCTTTCTTCCTTTTCCGGGAGATGATCCAGGGCATCAATATAGCGCTGGTATACCCCCAGGGCTTCTTTGGACTTTTGCATACTGTTATCCAGGATGGAGGCCATGAAATAGAGTGCGATGGGATTGGTAGTATCTGCTTCCCAGGCCAGTTCGTACAGGGTAAAAGCTTCCTCATACTCCATTTCCAGTCGCTTGATATTGCCCTGTTCTGAATAGATGCGCGAGAGAATCGACGGATCGGGCTGCATCAGCTTCAGGGATTTATTCAGGTGATTCATGGCCTCTGTTTTTGCCCTGGTGGTAGCCAGGCTGGCTCCCAGGAAGAAATGTATTTCAGCATCGAGGCTGTCTTTTTCAGTGCCGATCTGAAGGGATTGAATGGCGGATTCAAAATCCGTGCGGAGGTAATGGGAAATCCCTTTGAATTTAAAGGTAAAGGCAGTAGAATCGCCCAGCTGATTGGCATATTCAAAATAACGGACGGCCAGCACAGGGT
>SPBY01000424.1 GCA_004525825.1 Bacteroidia bacterium | reverse complement strand
TTGATTGTATTAAGAGAATGATGGAGATAGTGGTTGTAACCGAGGCAAAAATCACTGTCCATGGGAATGTTTCCATTCCCCAGAACCTTCCTTTCATGGGTTTTACATAAACCACATCATTTGGCAGCACGTAATAGTACTCGGTATCCACGATTTTCCTATCTGTAAGATCAAACTCCCGCACCTCAGAACCCTCAAGGGTTTGCCGAACGATCCTGATATCGTAACGATCGCCATATACGGCAATATCTCCCGCCAGGGAAATGGCCTGAAAAATATTTAAGTGCTGCTTGTATATGGGATACATGCTCGGGGCGTTTACCTGTCCAAGAATGCTCACATAGTTATTTACCAGCCTGATGGTGATCGCAGCATCGGTCACGTAATCAGCCATTAATTCCTCTATAATGGCTTTTGCTTCACTTAGTGTTAAGCCAACCACCTTAACCGCACCAATGTAAGGTATCTCGATGGTCCCATCCTGCTGAACCGGGTAGGACATAAGATCGGCCGATGATTCATCCATTCTTGCCCCGCCACCCGAATCAAACGATTGATTAAAGAAGGCCGAAAACCGGGGATCAAGGGTTGCTACCCTGATATAAATGTTGTCGTTTGGTTGTATCCTGTAAGTGTCGGGAGGACTGTATTCGTCCGAATAGGTACTTTCAGGATACTCCTGCAGGTAGGTGATTTTTTTGTTGGTAACACAGCCATTAAGCAGGATAGATACAACAAAAAGCAGCAAAATCCATCCTGGTTTTGCTGCTTGCTTTAAGGTGAAAAAATAATGTGGCATACGGTTCATGTTAGGTATTTTCAAATATACGTTCTTCGGTTCTGATTGCTATATAATCGGGGATTTTTCTTTGCCTGGCACAGCTTCGCCCTCTCAGTCCCATGGCAGCTGCTTGAAAAGCCCGGAGCACGGTGCATACAAATAAAAAAATTAAATGTAAATATAGAGAGATATGTTACAGGATTTGGGCTCAATTACTGCAATTTGACCAAAAAGAAAAATGATGAAAATTCACAAGTGATTCACTGCATTCCGATAACTTCTTATTGGTCTGAACGCACCTTGGATTCGCCCGGGTTTTACCCTTTTTCGTCAAAATTTTTTCAGCCACAAATGCCAATTATTTGACTCCATTCAGTTACTCCTCCAGGTAGGAATTCAACTCCAGGATATGCAGTTGCTGAAGGGTGTTGGTGACAGGCTCCTTTACATAGGATTCATTGGACAAATAATAGGTCAAACCATCCATGCTTGCAATCCCTTCCACCTGGAGAAAGGGAATGGAAATGTTCACACGCCTCTTGTTGCCAGAAAAAAAATCATATGCGGGAAAGTCATACATCAGATACAGAAAGGGTTGCAGAATACCAGAATAGCCGCATAGTACAAGCAGCTGTTTTGATTCGAGGAAGGTGGCCCCGCTTACCAGTCCCTGGATATCGAAGGAGTTAAGCTTTTGAGCCACGTGATTACCGGGTTGCTTGGGCAAAGCATATACTGAGGTATGTCCGGTGATCCACTGTTTGGTAAAGAGGAAAATGTGGCCGGAGCTAAGCACAAAAGCCTCACAGTCAAACTCTGTCTGGTTGGGACCCACCGGATTCAGGTCGTGCTGGTCGCTGTAAGAGAACCAAATGGTATCGATGTCAGGACTCCCCGAAAGCAGGCTGGCCTTTTGAATGCGGAGAATATGAAGGTCATCGCGGTTTCCCGATGCATTGTTCCCGAAATCACCCAGGTAGATAAACTCTGAGTCCTGGTCCATATCCTCCCAGTTGGTGTTCTCCACCCCCTCCAGCAAGTAATCCTCCCGGATGGCTCCACTGGAGGTGTCCAGCTCGTAAAGACGGGTGTCGGCATTGTCATTGTGGGTCCATAAACTGCCCTCCCAGAAAAGCAGTCCGGAGGTCCCTTTCAGACTTTCGCTGAGGGCCAGGCTTTTACGCGGTCTTATCCATACCTCATCGTAGGTATAGCCTCCATCATTCTCAGCAGCTTCCACTTCCAGGTTATTGGCAAGCGGGTCCTTGCAGCCCCTGCCAGAGGAATTACAGCCTTCCAGAAAAATCAGAAGTACAAGAACCACAAGTATGCTCATCCTAAGCATGGATTTCACCCATTTGAAATAAAGTGTATTTCTAAATTTAGGAAATTCTCAGGGAGAATCAATGTACTTTTTCAAACCCTCACTGTACCAGACCTTGTAGGCGGCGAGCTCGTCACCATAAATAAAATATGCATCCACACCTTTCTGATTCTCCACAAAGGACTGAGCCTTCTCAAACCCCATGGCCATGCAGGCGGTGGCATAAGCGTCGGCCGTCATGCATTCATCGCTAAGTATGGTCACGCTGAGAAGTTTGGATTCTTTTGGATAACCTGTGGCAGGGTCAATGGTGTGTGTGATCCGGACGCCGTCCTTTTCATAAAATTTCCGGTAATTACCCGAAGTGGCCAGAGAACGGTTATGCATGTTGATGATTACCTGCAGTTGTTCACCCGGAATCATGTTGCCAAACTCAGGACGATCCACCCCGATCCGCCAGAAATTGCCCCTGGAATTCATACCCCGGGTCCGGATCTCCCCGCCAATCTCCACCATGTAATTCCTGCACCCCAGCTTCTCCAGGTAGAAGGAGACCACATCCACTGCGTAGCCCTGGGCAATGGCGTTTACATTCAACAGAACATGTGGATCGCTTTTCAGGACCCGATCCCCCTTCAGGAACACCTTTCCCATCCCAACATACTGCAAAAGACTGTCCACCATGGCACTATCCACCTCCAACCTTTCGCCCGCTCCGAAGCCCCAGGCATTGATCACCGGTCCCAGGGTGATATCAAAGGCACCCCCGGTAAGTTGATATACCCGGGCCGATTCGCGAAATACCGTACGGAACATGGAATCGGTATGCACATCCGGAAGGTTCTGGTTGATCCCAGAAATGATGCTGGTGGGCTCATAGGTGGAGAGCGAGCTGTCGAAGAGCTTCAACAGCGAATCTATCTGTCCCTGCAGCTCATCCTCCGTGGGATGCTGGTAGGTAATGTTGTAGGTAGTGCCCTGGGTGAAACCCTGAATGCTATTATATATCCCACTCCCATTCTCTGTATTGCAGGCAGCCATCAAAATAATCATGATGGGCACCCAATTGTATTTCACACTTATCCTCATCAGTTTACATGGAGGCTCCTTATATCCTGAATTTTAAATAGCAATATAAATAAATATTCTTATGAAGGAGATTTTAAATTAACTTTCAAGGCAAAACAGATCCAAACAGAATATGAATAGAACAATCCAGGCAGATTTGTACAGATACGAAGGTGAAACTTCATTATTAAAAGGGCTCAGGACTCCTGGATTCAGATACATGTTTTTTCATCGCAAGGCGTCGATGCACAAAAAATATTCACCCATGGGAATCCTGTACCAGTTAATCATTCGCAGACTAAGTCATAAATTTGGATTTCAGATATCTGTTTCGACTTCCATCGGAGAAGGTTTCTACATCGGTCATTTTGGAACAATTGTTGTAAGCGGGAAAACAAAAATTGGTAATAATTGTAACATTGCTCACACAACAACCATTGGTCAGGCAAGCCGGGGAAAACGTAAGGGAAACCCAACCATTGGCGATTATGTCTGGATCGGAACCGGTACTGTCATTGTTGGAAACATCCATATCGGTTCAAATGTGCTAATTGCTCCAAATTCTTTTG
>SPBY01000085.1 GCA_004525825.1 Bacteroidia bacterium | reverse complement strand
TCAACGAGAACCTGAAAGGTACTGACTGATCCTGAAAATGATGAAAGCTTCCCTTCTGTTCCTGGGTCTGATTCTGCTTGTTTACTCCTGCACTTCGGAGGAGCTATGCGAGGAAGACAGTATTTCGGAACTGGTGGCCAGCTTTAAAACCGAATCAGGGGGTGTTGTTTCTGATACCACGATTTCAACAAAGCTATCAGTCTATGGGATCAGAGAAGGTCAGGATATATGGTTTCTCTACGATTCAGTGCGCGATTCAGAGGTCCTCCTGCCCCTGGATCCCCATCACGATTTCTCCCGCTTTGTTTTCCAGACAGCTGAGCAGACAGATACCCTGACCCTGACTCACAGCCGCCAGGAGTACATGATTTCCTACTCCTGCGGATTTGGGATGCAGTTTACCCTGGAAGAACTCCAGTATGGTGAAGGGATGTTTGTGAAGGATACCATTATTAATCCATTAGTTAACACATCGCTTGAAGAGGTTGATACACATATCTGGCTATATTTCTAAAGCTGGTCTGCTGCTGCTGTTTACTCTGGCTATGTGGCAACCCGTGTCCGGACAGGATACCCTCCGGACATACGGTCCCCGCTTTGGGATAGACCTGGCCCGCTTTGCCTTCATCCTGGCCGATCCTTCGGAGATCGGAGCGGAAGCGTCGGTGGATTTTGAAATAATCAGGAACCTCTATCCGGTCTTCGAATTTGGATACAATTCCATCTCAGAAAGCGAGGAATTATTCAAGTATTCGGCAAGTGGAATCTACGGACGTGCCGGAGTGGATTACAACCTTCTGAAGTTAAAAGATCGTTCGCAACATCACGCCTTTACGGTCGGGGCCCGCTACGGCTTATCTGTTTTCAGTCACCGGGCGGAAGATATATACATTCCAAATGCATACTGGGGAGATTATGTGAGTAACTTCTATGAAGAGGACTTAAAAGGACACTGGGTGGAGCTGGTGGGTGGAATCAAGGTCGAACTGGTACCCAATCTATTCATGGGTTGGTCGCTGCGCTATAAGATCCTGCTGAATCCTGACATGGATCCCCTGGTCGTGCCTCAGCTGGTACCCGGCTTCGGGACCGGAGGAAAGGACAGAGGTTTCGGGATTTCCTATTCCATTTTTTATAAAATTCCACTCATTAAGAAATAAACTAAAACATCACTTATGGCACATAAAGCATCCAATACAAGGTACGATCAGATGAAGTTCAATCGCTGTGGCAAAAGCGGACTACTCCTGCCGGCAGTTTCGCTGGGACTCTGGCACAATTTCGGGGGTAACAATGACCTTCAGACCATGAAGGAGATTCTGCTCAGGGCATTCGACCTGGGGATTACCCATTTTGATCTTGCCAACAACTACGGACCTCCTCCCGGCAGTGCTGAATCCAACCTGAAAAAAGTGCTGCAATCGGAACTGGCTCCCTACCGCGATGAACTGATCATTTCTACCAAGGCAGGGTACCTGATGTGGGATGGACCCTATGGAGAGTGGGGCAGTCGGAAATACCTCCTGGCCAGTCTCGATCAGAGCCTGAAGAGAATGGGACTCGATTACGTGGATATATTCTACTCCCACAGACCCGATCCCAATACACCGCTTGAAGAAACCATGATGGCACTGCACAGTGCGGTGCAACAAGGGAAAGCCCTCTATGTGGGCATCTCAAACTATGATGCAGAACAGACCACCAGGGCGGTGGATATTCTGGAGCAACTGGGTACCCCCTGCCTGATACACCAGCCCAGGTACAACATGTTTGACCGGTGGGTGGAAGACGGATTGCTGGATGTTCTTGAGCTAAGAGGGGTGGGTTGTATTCCCTTCAGTCCCCTGGCACAGGGACTGCTAACCGACCGTTACCTGAACGGCATTCCTGAAGGTTCCAGGATCGCCAGTGAAAGCATATTTCTCAAAGAGGATCATCTGGATCCGGATACCATGGTGAAAGTGAAAGCATTGAATCAGCATGCAGAACAACGGGGACAAAGCCTGGCCCAGATGGCCCTTGCATGGATCCTGAGCAGAAATCAGATCACATCGGTTCTGATTGGTGCCAGTTCAGTGGCCCAGCTGGAAGCCAATGCAGCCACAGTACACAACCTGGAACTCACCAGGGACGAACTTGCTTACATTGACAATATCCTGCGTTGATCTGCAGCTTCTAAGGTTCCGGAAGCGGCTCTGTGTTATCTGAGCCACCGTTATTGCGTTTGAAGCGCTCAAAGCGGTTCTCGCTCAACTGCGGCGGCCAGTGGTTGTTCCCTGTGTCACAGTCGGCTGTTTCCTGATTGGGATCCAATGTAATGGCCACCACTTCTTTATCCAACAGGAAGAGTTTGGATGTCTTCAGATTGTCAGAGCTCCAGATCTCTGCCGGGACCCGTTTGATCTCCTGGCTGCCATCGGCATACTCAAACTGGATCACCAGGGGCATGACCATGCCTCCCACATTGGAAAAATCCAGTTGGTAATAGGTACCCTCTCCCCCTTCGTTCTCCTGGGTAATCACGCTATCCAGGGCAATGTCCACCCGGTCGGTGGTATAGAACCAACCCCGCCAGAACCAGTCCAGGTCTATGGCCGAAGCATCCTCCATGGTCCGGAAGAGATCTTCCGGGGTGGGATGTTTGAACTTCCACCTTAGGGCATACTGCTTGAAGGCAAAGTCGAAATATTCCCTGCCCATGATGGTTTCCCGCAGCATATTCAGACCGGTGGCCGGCTTCTTATATGCATTGTTCATCATCTGTTTGATCAGTTACCCGTTCAGCATGATGGGGGCGATATTGGACTGGTCTCCCTTCATATATTTCACAATTTCGGAGGGAGTACCCATGGAAGCAGGATAATCCTCCTCCCACTCTCTTTCGGCCACGCCCTCCAGGAAAGAATTCAGGCCCTCGTCCATCCAGGTCCACTGCCTTTCATCGGAATTAACGATCATGGGGAAGAAATTATGCCCCACCTCGTGAATAATCACGGATATCATCTGGTACTTGACCCTGTCGGCATAGGAGCCGTCCTTTTTGGGCCTTCCCCCGTTAAAACAAATCATGGGATATTCCATTCCTATTTGTGCGGTATGCACTGAATAGGCAATGGGATAGGGATAGTCAAAGGTCATGCGTGAATAGACATTCAGGGTATGGGCTACCACCCGGGTGGAATATTCTTCCCAAAGAGGATTCCCTTCCTTGGGGTAAAGAGAAGTGGCCAGAACCGTCCTGTCCCCGAATTTCACGCCCATGCCGTCCCAAATGAACTTCCGGGAACTGGCAAAGGCAAAATCCCTCACATTTTCTGCCTGGTATTTCCAGGTAAGCTTTTTCGTGGATTTATTCTTTTCGGCTGCTTCTGCTTCCTCTTGTGTCACTATGAGCACGGGCTCCTCCAGCGAATTCTTTGCTGCCTCCAGGCGCCGCAAATGTTCAGGCGACAATACTTCTTCCGCATTGATAAGGACCCCGGTGGCTCCCACTACATGATCATCAGGTACGGTAATCTCTACCTCGTAGTTTCCAAAGGGAAGGGCAAATTCAGTCTGCCCCAGGAACTGGTTGTTCTGCCAGCCTTCCACTTCGCTGTATACGGCCATCCTGGGAAAGAACTGGGCGATGGTATACACATAGTTATCATCCTCCTCGAAATATTCCATGCCTGAGCGCCCACGCATCTTCATGCGGTCGTTGATGTTGTACCACCAGGAAATGGCCAGTTCAGTCTTTTGACCCGGCTCCAGGGCCTGGGGAAGATCGATCCTCATCATGGTATAATTAATGGTATGTGGGAGAGGAACGCCTTCCCCGTTGCTCACAGAGCCGATCTTGAAGCCCCCGTCAAATTCTCCCATGAACATCATCTTGTAAAAGTCATAGCGCATATGCCTGGTCTGCAAGGGAGTAATGGCCAGGGTAAGGCTCTCCTTCTGCCGCATATTCTGATCGAGCTGCACCCAAAGGTAGGTCAGCACATCGGGCGAATTGTTGATGTACTCAATGGTCTCCTCGCCGGTGATCTTCTGATTTTGATCATCCAACTCAATGGAGATCTTGTAGTTGGCTTGCTGTTGCCAGTACAGCTGTCCGGGTGCCCCTGAAGCGGTCCGGTATGCATTGGGAGTATTAAACTCGGTCCCCATCTGGCGGAACTTATTCTGGCCGGGAATCATTTTCTCCTGGGCAAACATGGATGCTGTCATGATGGCAATCAACAAAGCTGCGGTAATTCTCTTCATCTGTGCTGATATTTTAAGGCTGTCAAGTTAACAAAAGAATTGTCATATTTGTTAGCTACAAACCTAACTTATGTGGCTCAAAAGAAAGGTGATAAGCTTGGGGGTGTTTTTGGCGACCCTGATTCTTTGCAGTGGATGGATGCCGCATAAATTTTATGTGAGCCTGACGGAGTTTAGGTACAATTCTCAGACAGAGCGATTTGAAGTCTCCATACGGATGTTCCCTGATGACCTGGACCGGGCGCTGTTGGAGAGGACAGGAATCCAGACTCAACTGTCCACAGAATTTGAGCATGAAAAAGCTGACAGCATATTGAAGACGTATCTCCTGGAGAGTTTTTCCCTCCAGGCAGACGGGAATTTGATCGCTTTTAGCTACCTGGGGAAAGAGTCCGAATCGGATGCCGTCTGGTGCTACCTGGAATCAACTCCGGTATCTGGACCCCGGAGCCTGTACATCCGCCATGAACTCCTCACAGAAATCTTTCCGGACCAGGTAAACATTGTCCAGGTATATACAGATACATGGAACAAAGGTCTGCTCCTGAACCGAAATCAAAGCAGTGGCAAGCTCACTGTCGGGGAATAATCATTCCAGCTCAAGCTCAAGCTTGTCCAGCTCCTTAGAGATTAATTCCATCTCATCCGCAGAAAGCTTCACATCCAGTGCACCTGCATTTTGTTTCACCTGCTCCTCGGTGCGGGCTCCCACCAGGGCCACAGTGATTCCAGGCTGAAGAAGGGTCCAGGCAATCACCAGTTGCGAAAGGGTGACTCCTTTCTCTTGGGCCATGGGATTAATCTTCTCCAGGAACTTATTGGTCCTGATCAGGTTATTGATCTTGAAGTGAGAGGTCTCGGGTCTGGAATCGCCGGGTGCAAAAGGATAATCAGGAGTAATTTTCCCGGTCAGCAAACCACGCTGAAGCGGACTGTATGCCAGGATTCCGCAATCGTTTTCCAGGCACCAGGGGACAACATCCTCTTCGATCTCCCTTCGGACCATGCTGTAGGGTACCTGGTTGGAGCTAAGCTCCACCACGCCCGAAGCTTTGTCCATCTGCTCCACCGAATAGTTGCTTACCCCTGCAGCCTTTATTTTTCCCTGCTGAAGGAGGATGCTAAAAGCCTCCATGGCTTCCTTTATGGGAGTGGTATGATCGGGCCAGTGAATCTGATAAAGATCTATGTAGTCGGTCCCCAGCCTAAGCAGACTCTCCTCACACTCAGCAATAATGCTCTCCTTTCCCGAATATTTGTAAACATCCCTTTGGATTCCGCTGTTGTCATTGGTGGTAAAGAAATATTCTCCCTTATTGCCTTCCCAGCGCATCCCGCACTTGGTCAGGATCTCATAGCGGTCCCGCTTTCCTTTGATGGCCTCGCCGAGTACCTTCTCCGAATGCCCAAAACCATAGACGGGAGCAGTATCAATGGAGGTGATCCCGTAATCGAGGCAGGACTCTATGGCCCTGAGGGAATCTTTCTTATCGGATCCGCCCCACATCCATCCACCTATGGCCCATGCTCCAAGGGCGATGCGTGAAACGGGCAGTCCTGATTTTCCCAGTGCTCTTTTTTTCATGCTTATACTATTTCTTATATTGTTCTGCATATCCTAGAGGAAGGTAGTTGTCGTAACTCAGGCATACCGCCCTGGCAAAACGGATGGCCGTTCCAATGAGCTCCTCCCATTGGGATTGATCCAGCGAACTGATCTGCTCCCTCTTATATTCTCTCTTCCAGATCCCATAAAGCAAACCTGCATTAAAGGTATCTCCGGCCCCTATGGTGCTTACCGGTTCAATGCGATCCACCTTCATATGGAATGCCATGGATCGGGTTCGAAGATGCACCCCTTCTGCATTGGCCGTGTATACCAGGGCATCACAATGCTTACCCACTTTTTCCCATGCTTCATCGGGCGTGGCTGCACCAAATATATTTAACAGGTCCTCGTCCGAAGCGCGAACCACGGTAGCATAATCCATGTTTTCTTCAATATCGGGTATCAGCTCGTTCCGCTCCGGATTGTGAGTGCTTCTGAAATTCGGATCATACACTATGGTGGCACCCGCGCCGGCCGCCTTCTCCAGCAACTCCTTCACCCTGGGGCGGATTCCCGGGTTCAGGGCGTAGAAGGAACCAAACATCAAGAGGTCATCGGCCTGAAATTCGGGAAAATCCACCGCCAGCCTCTGGTGGGGATAGTCCTTGTAAAACTGGTATTCGGCATCACTCTGTTCGTTGAGAAAGGCAAGGGCAATGGCCGACTGTCCCTCCTCAAACCTGGACATGTAAGTGGCATCCACCCCGTTCTGCTCCATGAAATCCTGAATCAGGTCCCCCACCCTGTCATTGCCCATTTCACTGATGAATTTGATGGGGGCTCCCAGCCGTCCCAGGGTAATGGAAGCATTAAAGGACGATCCCCCGGGTTTGGCGGTTTGTGGTTCTACCCCTTTAAAGATAATATCCAGGATGGTCTCTCCAACGGCATAAATCTGCATGCTCTCTCTATTTTACCAGCCTTGAAATGGCCTTGAATTCGTCTGTACCAGCCACCCCTGTCAGTTCGAACAGAACTGATTCACAGGTGGTAATGACTGCTCCTTCTGAACGCATACGCTCCACAGCCACTCGCTTATCTTCAGGCTTACGGGAAGAGATACAATCTTCCACCACCACTGCCCTGTACCCCTGTTCCACCAGGTCCACCACGGTCTGAAGCACGCACACATGCGCTTCTATGCCACAAATGATGATGGTAGGGCGCTTCAAAGAATTTAATTTGTCCCTTACCCCCGGTTCTCCGCAACAGGAAAAGGAGATTTTCTCAATCACCGGCTCTTTCTCCAGCAGGAGCGATAATGGTTCCAGGGTCGGACCCAGGCCTTTGGGATACTGCTCGGTAATCACCAGCGGAATCTGAAGTATCCTGAAACCTTCCAGCAGCATAGATGTATGCCTCAGAAGCTCCTCTTTCTGATCCATGTGGGGATAGAGTTTCTCCTGGATATCGATTACAAGTCCCGCCGACAGCTTCCTTTCAATCCGCATTCCCCGCCTCCCTCGATTTTTCCCCAAGGTAACCACCATGGTGCCTCCTGGCATAATCCCCGGCCGTGAAGCCGATCTTCTTCATCATAAGCACCACAAGAACATCTCCGATGACCGCCATGGTGGTGGCCGAAGTGGTGGGTGTCAGTCCCAGGGGACATACTTCCTGCGGATTTCCAGTATAAAGCACCAGTCGACTCTGCCTGGAAAGGGGACCATCGGGGTTTCCGGTGATAATCACCACCGGAATCCCTGGGTGCAATAGATGGGTGAGTTCCACCAGTTCGAGGATCTCTCTGGTTTTACCCGAATTGGAGAGCACAAGCAAAACATCGTTCTCCCTGATGATTCCCAGGTCGCCATGCTGAGCCTCGCTGGGGTGCAGAAACAGGGCCGGAGTTCCGGTAGAGCTCAAGGTAGTGGCCATGTGGTTGGCCACATGACCCGCCTTTCCCATGCCACTGGCTATCACCTTTCCGCCGCGGGTATGTACGTGATCAAAAATCAACTCTACTACCTCTAAATAATCGGGGGTTACGGGTATGGACCGAATGGCTTTCGCTTCCAGCTCCAAAACCTTCCTGATATCGTCTGTTATGTCGTTACTCATTGGCTTTTTGTATCAGCAGCCAAAGTTAATAAAAAGAGTGGATTGCCTACCTGGGATCGGATTCACTGAACTCCCTGATGATGGCTTCGGTGGTTGCCACCCTGGCATAGCTGCCCTGTAAAGTATTGAGGGTGGAGTAGTGCACATTGTCGGCCGGAATGATGTGCTCTTCAAACTGCAGTGCCCTGGTGGTACAGGCATCGGAGGCCAGAAGGCAGGTGAATCCAAGGTCATGAGCCGCACGTACCGCCGCCTCCACGCACATGTGTGTCTGCATTCCGCAAACCACCAGTCTTTCAATGGAATCCCTCTGAAGGGTAAGCAGCAGATCAGTATCCGCAAATGCGTTAACCTGGTCCTTGGAAAACACACTTTCGCCGTCAAGTGGCCTCACATACTGATGAATGTTCCCGCCCGTTTCAAAATTATGCCTGACATGATATACCGGAAGTCGCTTTTCCCTGAAAAGATGCAGCAGAAGTCCGGCATTCATCCCGGCTGCCTCTGGATTCTCCAGCTGCATTCTTCCTCCCGGAAAATAAAATTCCTGCACATCAATGATCAGTAAGGCTGTTTTTTGTCCCCGGAGGTTTTGGGGCATTCCTGACAGCACCAGCATCAGGAATGAAAGAATCTGGAGTCTCATAAGGGGCAATTTAAGGATTTGATCTCAATCAGTCAATATTCGGCATTTTTATACTTATATAATAAATAGGGGGTCAAATACTGAATTATATCTTTATTTCGCCTTATCCACTATTATTATTGGAGGTCTGATTTAGATTTATTATGTCTTTTCACTATGTACCCCATTTTTCAATGGGTTGTAATTAATATGATTACTTTTGCATCGAATTGTTATTATTCTAAGCTTAAATATTACAGTTATGAAAAGAAAAGACCTTTCTAACGGAGTATTATCACTCCTGATGGCAAGTATGATATTCTTCCCCATGAATATAAATGCACAAGATGAAGAGAATTCATCCCCATTTGATGTAGGAGCTGACCTGGTAAGCAGTTACCTGTGGCGTGGTACAAAATATGGAACGGGTCCTGCCATTCAGCCTTTTCTCTCATTTACAGCGGGAGGCTTTGAAATCGGTGGATGGGGTTCTTACTGCTTTACCGGGAACGAAGCCGCTGAGGCTGACCTTTATTTAAGTTATGGCTTTGATTTCGGGCTGAGCATCGGTCTTACCGATTACTATTTTCCCGGAAGCAATTATTTCGATTATTCCACGGAATCGGGCTCCCATGCTTTTGAAATCAACCTGGGATATGAAATTAAAGGATTCTCCCTGGCAGCCAACTGGATTGTGAATGAGGCAGGCTCTGCGGGATCTGCCGGGAACGATCTGTATTTCGAAGCTGGATATGGATTCAAATACTTTGGCCTGTTTGCAGGAGCTGGAGATGGATGGCATAGTTCCGACGGAAATTTCGCTTTCTGCAACATCGGTATTTCCGC
>SPBY01000105.1 GCA_004525825.1 Bacteroidia bacterium | reverse complement strand
GTGGGCATCATTCTAATCATGGTCGAAATCTTTGCCATTCCCGGTTTCGGAGTGGCAGGTGTGGCCGGAATTATTGCCGTGATCACAGGCTTGACCCTTAGCCTGGTCGACAATGTAGTATTTGAGGATCCTGAATTTACGGGAGAAGGGCTCAGCTTGCTCATGCGATCCCTTAGCCTGGTCCTGGTAGCGGCGCTCCTGGGATTGATCACATCCCTTTGGGCTACACGTAAACTACTTACTTCCACCGCTTTCAGCAGGCTCTCCCTGAAAAGCGAGCAACGCATTGAAGAGGGCTTCATAGGGGTGGAGACCGAACAGTATTCCCTGGTGGGAGAAGCGGGAGTGGCCCACACGGTGCTTCGTCCATCGGGTAAGGTGATGATCCACAACAAACTCTATGATGCCGCCTCGGAATACGGATTCATTGAAAAAGGTGATGCCATCAAAGTGCTTCGCTATGAAACCGGACAGGTTTATGTGGTAAAAGCATAAGAATATGCTTATCCGGGACTACCAATCCAACGATTTTCCTCAGATCGAAGCACTCTGGATAGATACCGGCATTTTTATGGTGGAACGCGGTGACACCCCCCGGATTATAGAGCGTTGCAATGACATGGGGGGAAAATTCCTCGTGATGGAAGATCCTGAGACAGGCAACATCGTGGCCACCTCTTGGCTCACCTGGGATGGAAGACGGATACTCCTGCATCATTTTGCCATATCACCCCCTTTTCAGAACCAGGGATATGGCCGCACCCTGGCCCTGGAATCACTTGCTTTTGCCAGGGAGAGAGGATATTCAGTTAAACTTGAAGTAAGCCCTGACAACCTTCCCGCCATCCAGCTCTACCGTAGCCTTGGATTTGAACTGTTGGGAGACTTTGATGTTTACATGCTAAAATACCCATCATGATTTGTAAGCTTCTTTTGATCACCTTCCTCTCGCTTTCGGTATCACTCACCCTGGCACAGAATCCGTGGGACTTGTGGGAGGCCGAAGTGGTCAAAGAACTAAATACCGCCAGTCAGGTAAATTACCTCAGTGAAGAGGAGAAGAAAGTGATCCTTTTCATGAACATGGCCAGGCATGATGGCCCCCTTTTTGCCCGGACCTTCCTGGCGGCCTATGTGCAGGAGAAGCAGGTGGAAAACAGCTCCTATCTCAGATCGCTTCGCAAAGATCTGAACAAGGTGGAGAGATGGGTTCCCTTGCAGCCCGAACAGGATCTGACCGCAGAAGCCCAGGGACATGCGATTAAGTCAGGCAAAACGGGACTCGTTGGCCACCAGGATTTTAAGAAACGTTTTGATTCTCTCATGGGGAACCCTTACACCCACGTGGGAGAAAACTGCTCCTACGGATATGAGACTGCCATCGATATTGTCATTTCCCTGTTGATCGATGAGGGGGTACAGGACCAGGGGCATCGGCATAACATCCTCATGGTCGATTTCAATTCCGTCGGCGTGGCCATCCGTCCCCATAAGACATACAGGAACAACTGTGTCATGGACTTCGGACACCGCGACCGTAGCGGATTGAACGAGGTACCTTAGAGATTAAACATCCTGGATGCCATGGTCAGGTAACAGCTTCTGCTGTTTTCTATAGGCAAGAACAGATAAACCAACCAGCGCCAGTACCACCACGTAAGACCACAAGGGGATCTTGAATGAAGAACCACTGGCGTAGGAATGCATCCCCCCCAGGAAATAGTTCACTCCAAAATAGGTCATCATCACCGAACTGTAGCTGAAAAAGGCCGCCAGGTTAAAGGCAAAGCGTCCTCTCAGTCCCGGAATCCTGTGCATGTGGGTAACAAAGGCGTAAACCAACACCGTAATCAGTGCCCAGGTCTCCTTGGGATCCCATCCCCAGTACCTTCCCCACGATTCGTTGGCCCAGACACCTCCCAGGAATACCCCGGCGGTCATAAAATAGAGTCCGACAATCAGGGTCAAGTGGTTCACACGCGAAACCTGTACAATCACTTCTCCCATTCGTCCCTTGTTGGACTTATTGAGTAAAGCATAAACCCCCATGTTCATCAGACCCATGATGGATGCCAGTCCCAGGAAACCATAACCGGCCATAATCACAGCCACATGGATGGTCAGCCAGGGCGATTTTAACACCGGCACCAGGTTGGTAATTTCCGGGTTCATATTGCTCATTCCGGCCACCATCAGCGAAAGTGCCGCAAGGATCGCGGTAAGTGCCATAGCATAACCAGAACGCTTGACGAAGATCAGGCCCGCAAGCAGGGTAACCCAGGAGACAAATATCATGGATTCGTAGCCATTGCTCATGGGCGCATGCCCGCTGATGTACCACCTGGCTGCCAGGGCCAGGGTATGTATGATAAAGGCTGCTGCCAGATGTATCACACCCACACGGAAGAGGCGTTGATATATTTTTTTTGGTCTGAAAATAATCAGGAATTGAAGTGTGATCAGAAAGAGACCAAACAAACCATAAATTTTTGCCAGGATGGGGAAAATCTGAATCCTGTTATAGCGTAACTCCACCTTCTTCTTGGCTTCCGAGGGAATTACCTCGCCCGATTGCTGGTTCTTGCTCAACTGTGACACATAGAGCCCTGCTATCATGTAATCACCTTGCTGCATGGCACTCATGTAGCGGAGGAATACATTGGACATGGTATCTTCTGCATGGCTCATCTGACCCGTTAGTGCCTCACTCACAGAGGCCCATTTATTGTTTTCAGCCCCTCTGTCGGGAAAAATCCGGATCAGTCCCCCCGATTGCACCAGGTACAGTGCATTCACCCTGTCGTCAAGTTTGATCACCTCCCTGTCCAGTTCACTTTGCTCGGCCACCTGCTTGGAATAGGCTTCATTTACCAGATCTGAAAGAAGATAGGAAGATCCGGTGGGATCCATCAGATCATTGAAGCTGACCATCTCCCCTTTGTACCCTACGATGCGGTGCAGTTCGGGGTGCTTGATCTTAAACAGGTCTTTTTGCTGCCATACACCAGGGTAAATGATCATCCCAAGCAGTACCTGGTCAGAAGTGTAGTTTTCGAACTGGCTCTTTTTGGCAATCTTACGGACCACTTCGTTGGATAGTGTATTCATCGGTTCGAATCGTCCGCCCTTGTCCTGAACCCAAAGCTGCCCGAATTCCTCGGCCACATACTTGGGTGGAACCTCCTGGGAATACAGAGCATGGCCCGCTCCAAGAAGCAACAAGATCATGACGGCCGTCTTGGCCGCCGGTACCGACTTCTTGGCAATCATGGAAAAACGGGTGCCTTTCACAAAGAGGGCCACTATCATGCCTGCGATAAGTACCAGGTAGCCCATATAGGTAATTAATGTTCCTGCCCAGTCCTTATTGACCGAAAGTACCGAACCCTTTTCGTCGTTATCGTAGGAAGCCTGGTAAAACCGGTATCCCCTGTGCTTCAATACATTATTCATAAATATTCTCCGCTCCTCCTGTATATTCATTTCCTGGTCGAGTAGCACCACCTGACTGGCAAAGGAAGAGGGACTGTTGGATCCGGGGTAACGTTCCACCTCAAAATCCTTCAGGAACAGCGAAAAGGGAACCTGGATCTCCCTGGAACCATAAGTGATGGTGTATTGCAGATCGCCCATGTTCCCACGAACCGGCTGACCGGCCAGCCTGGCAAGTCCGGGTACAATTACCTCGCTGGACATTCCCCGATACCTGAGCTCAAGTTTTGCAGCTGCAAGCCCCCCTCCCTGTCCGGCAGGAGCCTGAACTACCTGCCTCCTGGCCGAGGGTATATATCCCTGCAAGGCCAATCTCATGGGTCCCATGGAGTAAAGTGTACCTTCTGTGATGGGAACAGACTCTCCGGGTGCATATTCCTCTCCGGATTCGCCTCCCATCTTCATAACAGTCACGACAAAAGGAGCCTGCAATCGAATCTCCTCACCCTCAGAGTTAAATCTAATAAGAGCAGTGGTATCTTCCAGGTTAAAGGTTATTCTCATCCCCATGGCCTCGGTGGAAGTGCCTGCGACAATTCCCACAGAGGTCTGCCGGTCGCTCACAAGCATGATCTGGAGATAGGGGATTCCGCCGGGAGAAGGCACATACTGCTCAACGACACTGCTCAAATATTCGACAGATTTAATTTTGACCTTTTCTCCCCCGACGCTGGTACTCATGTGGTAGCCACGAGGAGTTAATGAGGTAAGATTCACCTCCTTGCTTAGCTCTTTCACCTCTCCGTTGGCTTCCAAAACCACATCCATATAGGCACTGCTGCTAAGTATAATATTGGAAGTGGTATTCTCTCGAATGTGCATATTTCCCTCGTAAGAGATGAAACGCGTGATGGCTGCTCCCACCAGAATCAGGACAAATGCCAGGTGGAACAGGAGTACCACTATTTTCTTCCGATTGAAAAACTTTAGCTTCACCATCACACCCACTATGTTGATTCCGATAAGCAACATAAGCAGTTCAAACCAGTGTGTTCCATAGAATATCGCCCAGGCAGTTTGCGCACCGTAAGAGCTTTCCATAAAAGTGGCGAGTGCAAGCACTACGATCAGCACTACCAACAAGACAGCCATGAAAGGCATGGAAATCAGAAAAGATAACTTTTTTAACATCTTAATTTATTTTTAAGGGGCCGAAAGATAAGAAATTCATCCCAATTGAAACAAACTCCCCAGCTGATAAACAGCAAAGCTGACGGTCCATGCAATGGCAGTGGTGTAAAAAAGCACAAAGCCCGCCCATTTCCAGCTTCCCGACTCCCTGCCCACAGCCGATATCACTGCTATGCAAGGCAGGTAAAATAAAACGAACAACAAAAACGACATGCCAGCCAAAGGAGTGAAAACCGCTGTCCCGGCTTTGGGACCGGAGGAGTACTTCTGTTCACTGATCCGCTGCTGTAGCGACACCGATCCATAGGTCCCATCGCCTGCGTCGGCCTGGTACAGAACCCCCATGGTACTGACCACAATCTCCTTGGCTGCAAATCCGGTTACCAGGCTGATGCCCATCTTCCAGTCAAATCCCAGGGGCCTGATCACAGGCTCAATGGCAACCCCTATCCTGCCAATGAAAGAATGTAACTGGCGTTCTGACTCCATCTGTCGCTGAAATACTGCAATGGATTCTGCAGATGGGTCCGTGCCTATTTCTAACTCCGCTGCAATAAGCTGCTCATAGTCCCTGGAATACTCCACATCTCTGGGGAAATAGCCCAGGGCCCAGATCAACAGCGAGGCCAAAAGGATCACCCCGCCCATTTTTTTCAGGTAGTGCGCCCCTTTGGTCCACATGTGCCTGATAATCAACTTGACTCCTGGATTTCTGTATACCGGAAGTTCCATCACAAAAGGTGCTTCCTTGTTTTTGAACAGAATGTTCTTGAACAGGATCGATATCAGCATGGAGAACACCACCCCGACCATATAGAGAAGGAATATCACATTGCCCGCGTGTCCCGGGAAAATGGCCCCTGCCACAAGTACATACACTGGAAGCCTGGCGCTGCAAGACATAAAGGGGATGATCAGCATGGTCAGCAGACGATCGTTCCTGTTCTCAAGGGTCCGGGTGGCCATGATGGCAGGTACATTGCAACCAAATCCCATCACCAGGGGAATGAATGACTTTCCATGCAACCCGAAAAGGTGCATTACCTTATCCATGATAAAGGCAGTGCGTGCCATATACCCTGTATCCTCCATCAGGGAAATGCAAAAGAAAAGTATCAGGATGTTGGGCAGAAATACAATCACACCACCCACTCCGCCAATCACCCCATCCACCAACATATCCCGGAAGATCCCTTCAGCCATGTGGGAATTCAGGAAAGACCCAAGAAGGTCCACACCGGATTCGATCCAGGTCATGGGATAGTTCCCAAGGGTAAATGTGGCATGAAACATCAACCACAAAAATCCCAGGAAAATGGGCAGACCCAGATATTTATGTGTAAGTATTCCGTCGATGCGCTGCGAGCGGGAAAACCCTGGATTGGCTCCACTCCTCTTCATGGTTTCCTTGAGGGCCCCGGCCACAAAACCATAGCGGGCATCGGTAATCAGGGTATCCGCCTCCTCCTTAAACAATGACCTGATCCTGTTGCCCTCCTCCCTGGCACTGTCCTGGATCTCCATGAAGTTCGGGGCTTCGGAGATCAGGAAGGCGCAATTGTCGTCCTTTTCAAGCAGTTTCAGCGATATAAATCTGGAGGAGTAATGGTCAGTCAGTGAGGGAGTAATCCGGATCAACTCCTGGAGCCGCTGAATCGATTGTTCAAGCTCCTCACCGTAATTGATGTGTATGTGCCTGATGTCGGGGTCCTTATTCTCGAACACCCTGATGACATGGTTGAGAAGACGGAAAATGCCCTTTCCCCTGTGACTGATGGTGGGTACCACCCGTATTCCAAGCAGCTTACTGAGCAGGGCCAGGTCAAGCTTGTCCTTCCGCTCCAAGAGGTCGTCATACATATTAAGGGCCAGCACCACTGTGACATCCATATCTATGAGCTGACTGGTCAGATAGAGGTTTCTTTCCAGGTTGTTGGCATCCACCACATTGACCACCACATCGGGTTTCTTCAGCATGATATGTTCCCGAACAAAGCGCTCCTCGCTGGAGAAGTCGGAAAGAGAATAGGTGCCTGGCAGATCGGTAATCCGAAAAGTATATCCCTGGTGGCTGAAAATCGCCTCCTTTGAATCGACTGTAACCCCTGCATAGTTACCCACATGCTCCCTGGAACGGGAGACCCTGTTAAACAGGGTGGTCTTGCCGCTGTTGGGATTCCCCACCAGAGCTACTTCGATCACTTTCTCCGGCCGGGGAACTTCTGGTCCCCTATGCTGGGATCCGGAAATCCTCCCGGGCGAATCAAGCAGAAAGTCCTTGAAATCTTCCTCGGAGACCACCTCCACCAGGGAGGCTTCACTCCTTCGCAGTGACACATTGCTGTCGAGTATTCGGTATTCAACAGGATCTTTCAGGGGAGCTGACTTCAGCACAGTAATCTGCTTTCCTCTGATAAAGCCCATTTCAGTCAGACGCTTCCGGAATGCCCCCCTGCCCCTAACGCGGGATATGGTGGCCGAATCACCACTATGTAACTCATTCAAAGTCATTCCCTATACCTTCCCTATATAGGTGTACCCCAGTGAGCCTACTGCCTTTCGGATATCTTCTTCATTGTCTGTATCAGCCTGTACTGAAACCACACCGGTGGTCCGGTCGGCCAGTACTTCTGAGACTCCCTGAAGCTCCTTCAATCCATTTTCAACTTTGGCTTTGCAATGATCACAAGTCATGCCTTCCACCCTGTATTGCTGTATCTCATCTTTCATAGCATTGGCTTTTAGCAGATCCCTCCGTCCTTCCCTCCGACGGGAAAAGAATTTCATAATATATCCATTCACAATCAACAGACCCAGGACCACCGAAGCGACCTTGCTGAACCAACCGGCCGGGGAATCATGTATGTGATCCCCAATCATGGAGGGTATGGCCCCTGTGATCCACTCCCTGGGCAACAGCTCGTTGACCAGGATCCCAAAAAACAGCGCGCCACCTACAATCGTGAACAGGTAGACCCAGAGAGAGCGTTTTCCCAGGGTATTCCCGATGACAGCCATGGTGGCAATGTTGGTGGCCGGACCTGCCATCAGGAGAACCAGTGCAGCACCGGGCGACAATCCCTTCATCAGCAAAACTGCCGCTATGGGGATGGATCCGGTGGCGCAAATATAGAGTGGAACCGAAGCCAGCAGCATCAGAAGCATGGCCAGGTATTCACTGGATATGGTAGAGGTAAAAAAGTCTCCAGGGATCAGAACTGAAAGCAAGGCAGCCACCAGCATGCCGATGATCAACCATTTGGAGATATCCTGAATCAGTTCCACAAAACCATATCTGAACATCTCCTTCAGGTTTCGCGGATGATCCTCTTCAGTTGTTCCTTTTGCTGTACTTTCTACGGGACTATTATCGGTCGCATTTCCCAACAGCCCTCCAAGAATCCCTGTAGTGAGTGCCACTATGGGCCTGATAATGGCCAGGGGAAGTCCGAGCATGGCATAGGTGGCCAGGATCGAATCCACACCGGTCTGGGGGGTGGAGATTAAAAAAGAGATGGAGGACCCCCTGGATGCCCCGTTTCGGTAAAAGCCAATGCCCGCAGGCAATACCCCACAGGAACAAAGTGGCATGGGAACTCCAAGCAGGGAGGCATTGAACACAGATCTAAAATTTCTTTTACCCATGTAACGGGCAACCATCTGTCTGGGAAATATCACCCTGAGCAAACCGGCGAAGAGAAAACCCAGTAACAGATAAGGCGACATTTCATTTACAAGCCTTAGAAACTCACTCAAATAGGTACTTGCTATATCTTTCATCCCATAATCCCTTGAATCATTATAACAAACCTTAGCCCATATGGATCAATCACCGGCAAAAGTAATTCAGTCCCTTCAGCCTCTGATCCCCACAATTGGGTATTTTGTTTGAAATCGGTATATTTCAGCTTTGCATCCAAATTACCGAAATATTGTTCTGGCGGTCATTGCATTGGGACTGTCCACCCTGGCAGGGGCACAGGAAGAATCCTATATTCTCAGGCGACAGATCTTCGATGTAGCTCTTAGCTCCATCAACTTTTCCCCAGACGGCTCCCTCTTGCTGGCTGGTTTTACCGATGGCAGCTTCAGAATCATGGACCCAGACTCCTTTGAGCCTAGCCT
>SPBY01000506.1 GCA_004525825.1 Bacteroidia bacterium | reverse complement strand
CCGATCGTTGCAACATTCCTGGCATTAAACTTTTTGATCAGCTTTGATGAGATAAGCAACTGGTCTTCCTTGAATTGGTTTTCCCCGATCATTCTTGTTGTATGTCCATTGATTACTGAATCCCGTCTCACGAACGATCTGTTGCCCGATACTGCAAGGTTAGTGATGATCCTCGTATGCTCAGAAAAGAAGTGAACATATTTCAAGCCTATAACCCCTGTCCTGGATCCTGATTCTTCAGAGAATTCAAGCAGGTCATTGCCAGTATTTGAGCTTGTGTCCTTGATAAGTCCGGTAATATGACCTGAGCCCGCAATTCCAAAGACTGAAAAATTTCCCTTCTTTAAGGGGAAATTCAATTTAAAGGACAAATCCTGATAAGAGGGTAAAGCATCCACCCATAATAGCTCATCCACCAGACCAAGCGTGGAGTGCCGGTAGTTGATCAAATAAGAAGCATTGCTCTTCTTGGAAAAAGGACCCTCAACACCTGCCTCCAGACCCATTAATCCAACTTGCGCAACAAATTCATGCTTCTTGGAATTCCCGTTCCGCATCCTCAGGTCAAACACTCCCGATACCCCATCCGTGTATTCTGCAGGGAATGCACCCGTAAGAAAGTCTGATTGCATCAGAAGATTATTATTGATCATGCTGATAGCCCCCCCGGTGGCTCCGGGATGGCTAAAGTGGTTTGGATTGGGAATAGGAATCCCTTCCATTCTCCAGATTAAACCATTGGGAGAGTTGCCTCGGATGACTATGTAGTTATACAGGTCATCATTTGTAAATACGCCTGCATAGTTAGAAGCCATCCTGGCCGGATCCCCCCAGCTTCCGGCATATCTCTCTGTCTCTTCCACAGTAAAGGAACGGGCAGATACACCTGCCATTGGATTTATAGTCTGGTCCTTACTGACATTCATTATCGCCACTTCCCCCAGTTCAACCACTGATTCCTTCATTCCCACATCCAGGAAAACCTGTTTCCCGCTTTCACACAATACATCCTTAATAATAAAGGATTCATATCCCGTATGACTGATAAGAACATTGTATCGTCCAACAGGAACCTCCTCAATGGTAAAAAATCCATCCTCGTTGGACGTTACTCCGGTGATGGGGCCAGCCTCCAGGATCATCACAGTAGCGAATGATAATGGTCGCTGTGACTCCATGTCCACTACCCTTCCCCTGATATTCTGACTCGGCTGAGAAAAACAATCAGGCAGGATAGTAAGATAAAGACCTATGATAAGAATTAATGCTCTCATGATCTAAGCAATTTAGAAAGCAGATTCATTCTTATAAATAAACGTGGGAGCAGGAAAATGGTTGAAAATGAGATTGTAAAAAATCCCATGAACCGCCAGATAGAATAGAGACCTTCCCTTGTCGGATCAGGTGAGGTCAACATGACAATGCCATACAAAGCAAAAAAAATGATAAGCCCTGTGACACTTCTAAGCAAGCGTTTCCATACAGTTCCCCCTGCGTCAAATCCCCCATTTCTGTGTCAAAGCAAGGCCCCCAGTGCCACACCAAAAAAGCCCCCGGAGTTGCCAGCCACAGAAGCCATTCCAACGGAAATAAGGATCGATTCATTTCTGCTGGCCAGATCGTCCGAAGCATTCCTGATCCATTCGGAAGGCATCTCCCAATCCTTCAGAATGATTACGAAAACACCACCGATAATTAATATAAGGATGGATATCCCGGAAATCAATATCAGCTGACTAGAAAATTTTTGACCCAGAAACCAGGATAGCACTTTTGACTCATATCGATAAAATAAAATAAGTACCAGGATACCAATCACCCAGCCAAGCAGCACCTGGCTGGAGAAATGTACCCCGAGATATATCCGGGATAAACCAATCATCAATACTACTGCGATGGCAATGACCCAGAACCACCTTCTTTTCAGGCAGGAACCGGCATAAAGCCAGACCGTTGAAGCCTGTGCATGTCCGGAAGGCATCCCGAATCCATTGGATACCTGGATGGCCTTTATATTAGGATCCAGCCAGTAGGGCCGGGGGGCATGAAGAGCCTGTTTTAGAATGCTGTTTATGGATGCAATTAGCGGCAGGAAAATAGCCAGTCTTAAACCCAGTTTTCTGTCAAAAGACCAATAAATGATGGCGATAAGGATCATGTAAGCCTGTGGATATCCCAGCCAGGTAAAAAATTTCATGATCGGGGTAAGCCAATCACCAAAACCCTGCAGGAACATGGTAAGCCAGAAATCGCCAGGGAAAATGTAGCTCATCGGAAACAAGTTAAGTATTTTGGATGAAACGGATCTTTCTAGCAACCTGTAAGATGTTTGATTTTTTCGTAATTTGAGCATCACGAATCCATCCAGTACAAGTTGTAAGAATGAGGAATCCACTTTTTATTCTGGCCATTACTATTGTTTTTTCCCACTCATTTGAATGTTGTTTTGCCCAGGATAATAAGGGTATTGCCCAGGTGGTATACCTTATCGGAAATACGGCCACCAGCGACATCCATGAAGATCAGCTGGCAACGCTACAGAAGCACTTGTCAACAGAAAAACACCCCTTTACCTTACTTCACCTGGGGGATATAATCAAGCCGGGAGAACCTGACAACCAGGCGACTGATCTTGATCTGTTATTTGGTCTTGTGGAAGGCCGTGAGAATGGTCAGCTTATTTTCACACCGGGGGATAAAGACTGGAACAATTCAGAAAAGGAAGGCCTTAGCATGGTGAGGAAGCTGGAAGAACAGGTGGAAAGCCGGGTGGAATCTTCCAATATTTTCCTGCCATCGGACGGATGTCCCGGACCCGAGGTTCTGGACCTTTCACCCCAACTCCGGCTGATAGTCATCAATACACACTGGTGGTTACATCCCTTTGATATCCCGGAGGCTCCCGATGCCGATTGCAGCAATCTTACCAAGGAGGAGTTCACTGAAAACCTGGAAGAGATCATCGAGGAATCTGTGGGCAGAAATATCCTGATAATAGGCCATCACCCAATCACTTCTTCCGGTGTTTATGGGGGGCATATGACATTCAAAACTCATCTTTTCCCCTTTGCTGATGCCAAACCGGGCAATAGGATCCCTGTACCTGTGATAGGAAGCTTCCATGCGGCCTATCGTCAGAACGTAGGATCGGTAAGGGATATGGCTAACGAAAACTATCAGGAAT
>SPBY01000440.1 GCA_004525825.1 Bacteroidia bacterium | reverse complement strand
GGCTGAGGGCACGGGCAAAGGAATAGACCCTGAATCGGTGATATCAAACCCGGTGGAACTGGAAAAGAAATGCGGTGAATTGCTGGACAGGTACCAGCAGCCGGTGCTTGTGGAGACCTTCCTGAACGGGCGGGAATTTACTGCCGGAATTGTAGGAACAGGGGAAGAGGCGAGATGCATCGGGGTCATTGAGATCATCCTGAAAGAGAACGCCGAAAAAGGGGTATACTCCTATGTAAACAAGGAAGAGTGTGAGGAACGGATCATATACAGCCTCACCGACCAGGATGCCGTGGATGCCTGTTCAGAACTTGCCTTACGGGCATGGAAATGCCTGCGTGCGGAAGATGGCGGCAGGGTGGATATCCGCTTCGACCACCAGGGCCTACCACACTTCCTTGAAATCAATCCACTGGCGGGTATGCACCCTGAACACTCCGATCTGCCGATCCTGGCCGGCCTTTACGGGATTCATTACCGTGAACTAATGCGGATGATCATGGATTCAGCGCTAAGAAAAGTGAAAAATATCAGTCATGAGTGATCTGCTCCTGCTGATCAATTCCATATCCGGGTCATCCACACCAGATGAACTGGATGTTCTGGTGCAGGCTGATGCGGTTGAACAGACTGTTAAGGAGCTTGGACATGTAACGCGGCGAGCCTCATTCGGACTGAATCTTGAACCGGTGGCAGAAATACTTGAGAACCGGACCCCCGATCTTGTGTTCAATCTGGTAGAAACCGTGGGCGGGAAAGGATCCTTGATCCATCTTTGTCCCTCCCTGTTGGATGCCTTCGGCATTCCCTTTACCGGTTCGGGAACCTATGCGCTTGTGGCTACGACTGACAAAATACTTGCAAAACAGATCCTCGAGGATCACGGGATCCCCACGCCGGACTGGGTTCTTCCAGACGGTAGCCGGGTTCCTTCAACAGATAAAAAATACATACTGAAACCCATCTGGGAAGATGGCTCTGCCGGGATCTCAGATGAGTCTGTGATCGAAGGGAAAGACCTTGATATAATCCGATTGTCACAGGATGGTCTACTGAAAGATGCCTTCCTGGAAGAGTACATTGAGGGACGGGAATTTAATCTTTCCCTGCTCTCAGGCACTCATGGCCCCGAAGTGATGCCTGCTGCTGAAATGTTGTACGTGGATTACCCGGCTGGAAAACCAAAGATCCTGAATTATGCATCCAAGTGGGACGAGTCTTCCTTTGAGTACCACAAAACTGTCCGTACCTTCGACCTTTCCCCGGGAGACCATGCTCTGGTGGAAATGATGTCAGAAATCTGTCTTCAGTGCTGGAAGATTTTCGAAATGAATGGCTACATCAGGGTCGATTTCCGGGTGGATGATCAAAACCGCCCCTGGGTCCTGGAAGTGAATGCCAATCCTTGCCTGTCGCCCGATGCCGGTTTTGTGGCGGCCTGCCAGCAGGGAGGACTTGATTATACTGAAATGGTTAGAAGGATCCTGTCCTCTGCATCATGAAAATTACTGAACAAATCGCTCTCAGAAGGGAAGTTTTGCCGGGTGATCCGGGCACGATAACAACGATCGTCACCTCAACCGGGTTTTTCAGGGAAGATGAAATCCTTGTAGCTGCAGAGCTGGCCGAAGAAGGTCTGCAAAAAGGTAAGGCCAGCGGGTATGAATTCCTGTTCGTGGAAATCGCCGGTGAGACTGTTGCCTACAGCTGCTATGGTCTGATCCCATGCACCCTCCACAGTTACGATCTGTACTGGATAGCGACTCACCGGGACCACATGAACCAAGGCATCGGAAAGTACCTGTTACAGGAAACCGAAAAGGCCATTTTCACCTTAGGTGGAAAGGGAATTTATGTGGAGACCTCTTCGAAAGAGCAATATGCTCCCACCAGGGCCTTCTACGAAAAGAACCAATACTTGCTTAAAGCCAGGTTTGAAGATTTTTATGCTCCGGACGACCATAAGCTAGTCTATGTGAAAACTTCGAAGGGACATGACATGGTAATTCAATAAGTTACATTGCTTATAACTTCAAAATTACAGTATATCAAAAGGAGATAATGATCTTATTCAAATGATAGTCTGGTGTAACTTCAGTGCTCTGCTACTTTAAAGACCAATGCAGTATTCGCGAATCTCTTCGATGTTCATTGCGGATGGATTTAATCGGTCCGGGTATACGGCTATTTGTAAATGGCGTATGCTTACTTTCATTATGCAGGGGCCAATTTAACTGATTCTTTCCGGGAATATTCTGATAACCAAACAGAACAATCTTCAATACTACTAAACAGATACTTCTCTGGTAAAATATCAGGTATAAATTTGGTCTTTCTTAATAAAGATAGTGGTTGTGCCTGTGTCATTGTCAGAACAACAACAATTCCAGTTTTTTGCATCTCTTTGATTACCTCTTCAAGTGCATAGAGGCCAGATTGGTCAATGAATGGCACCTTTTTCATTCTGAAAATAATCACCTCTGCATCGGCAGGTATTTTGTTGACCCGCTCTAACATTTTTGCTGCAACACCAAAAAAGATTGGGCCATCAAATCTTTTAATATAGACATGATCTTTATTCAAGAGTAGATTTGATTCGTCCTCCCATGCTGCTTCCCGATCATATCTGTCCACTTTTGTAAGAGAAGTATTTGCCTCAACCATATCACTTGCTTTTCGCATGAAAATGAGAGAAGCGATCACCATGCCAATTCCAACTGCCTGTAGCAGATCTACGAATACGGTTAGCATTAAGACAGTAATTAAAATAAGTGCATCGGACCTAGATATATTGAATATATTTCTCAGCCCTTTGGTGTCGATGATTCCGATCCCAACAGTTATTAGTATTCCTGCCAGTGCAGCAAGGGGAATATAGGCTACATATCTACCCAATCCTAAAACGATCAGCATTAAAAGAAGCGCATGAATCACGCCTGACAGTTTTGTTGTTCCTCCGGATTTAACATTGACTACGGTTCTCATGGTTGCTCCGGCTCCAGGAATACCGCCAAAAAGTGATGATGCCATATTACCTATACCCTGTCCGATCAACTCCTTGTTACTTTTATGTTTTGTCCGGGTAATATTATCGACAACCACGGAGGTTAACAGCGTATCTATAGATCCTATACCTGCTAAAGTAATAGCAGGCAGAAAAACCAAACCAATATCAGAAAAGTTCAATTGAGCCAATGATGATATCTTCAACGAGGGAAGTCCGGCCGGCATCTCTCCAATCAAAGGTGTATCGAGTGCAAACAGAAAACTTACAAAAGAGATGATTAAAATCGCAACCAGGGTGCTTGGAACGAGTTTAGTGAATTTGGGAAAAACATAGATAATTATTACAGTTCCTGCAGCCACTAAAATTGATGCATAATTTCGATCACTTATTGCGTTTGGAAGTTTGGTAAATACTTCAACTATTTTACCTGGTGAGGCTAATCCCAGAACCGGGAAAAGCTGGAAAATAATAATTATTATTCCAATACCATTCATAAAACCAGATAGAACAGGGTATGGGATGTATTTGATATATTTCCCAATCTTTAGCAGTCCAAAAACAATTTG
>SPBY01000321.1 GCA_004525825.1 Bacteroidia bacterium | reverse complement strand
TGCAGTCTGAAGGTTCTCCCATACAGTTCAGGAATATCTACCTGGTAGCCCAGTAGAGAACTTATTACCAGCCCGACATGGGCTTATCCACTACTATGGGATCGCCGTATTGTGCCACTTCGAATCCCACTTTGTAACAGAAACGCGTCATTTTCAGATACTTATCATAGTCAATGCGCTCCTCCACATCGGTCAGCATGTGATAATCGCGGTGGGTTCCGGTGGAATAAAACAGCACAGGTATGTCCTTCCTGGCAAAATTGATGTGATCGCTCCTGTAAAAATATCGATCGGGATGGTTCGTATCGTTGTACGTATAATTCCCCACCAGTCCCATCTCATCCAGGGTCTTTTTGTTAATATCCATCAGCACCTTACTCTGCAATCCGCCAATGACCTTCACTGAATCTCCTGCCTGGATGGTCAGGCCACTTCGTGTGCTCTTCTCATCCTCTTCAGTTCTTGTGCGGCCCAGCATATCGAGGTTGATTACTGCTGCTATATTTTCTATGGCAACCAGGGGATGATCGGCAAAATACTGGGACCCGAACAATCCAATCTCCTCGGCCGATACCCAGAGTATACCGATGCTTCTTTTGGGACGCTTTTTCTCCTTCATAAAGGCTTCAGCAATTTCGATCAGCGCCACACTACCCGAAGCGTTGTCGTCTGCACCATTGAATACTCCCCCATTAGCATCGGTACCCATATGGTCGTAATGCGCCGTGTAGATCACCACTTCATCTTTTAGTACCGGATCGCTACCTTCGATCAATCCAAAGACATTGTATACTACCAGGTCGGTGGTTGCCATATTCAGTTCAATCTTCACTTGAGTGGCCTCCAGCAAAAAGGATTGGGGTGCCAGGGTCCGGTCAATCTCCAGCTGGAGATCCTTTAGTGTTTTCCCTGAAGCCTCCAGCAATTGATCAGCCACACTGCGATGGATCAGCACCATCCCGGGACGGCTGCCCTGCCCGGCACTCTCCTCCTCTTCTGGCTTCAATTCTCTCGATTTACCCAGGTATTTGGCAATGGCCGGATTCACATCCTCGATGGATTGCATGCCCGACTTGGGATCCATGACGATCAATACGGCTCTCGGCTCCCGGGAGTAGATATACTGCATTTTGTATTGGAAATTTTGCATGGAACTCCACTTGGTGTTGTCGAACTGTGCTTCGGTACCCTCCTCGTTCATGGGGGCCCGGTTCATGATCAGGACCACCTTGTCTTTGATATCAACGTTTTCAAAATCGTTATAGTTGTTCTTCTCATCATTGATCCCGTAGCCTGCAAAAACCACCTCTCCTTCAATGAGGGTCCGGTCCCCCTGGGGAGCAGGAAAAAAATAAAATGTCTGACGGTTAACCATCGTCACAGAATCGGACACGGTGATGGTGGTATGACTGTTCTCCCGATCATAGGCTTTCTCCCGGATGATGTAGGGCTGGAGAAAATCCTGATCAGCATCGACCGGAACGAGTCCCAGGTGTTCAGCCTGAACAGCCAGGTACCTGGCTGCTATCTGAAGTCCGGGTTCACCCGTATCCCTGCCTTTCAGTTCATCTGAAGCAAGAAACTGCAGATGCATCTTCAGCTCATCGGGACTGATGGATTGCAATCCGGCTTTCTGGGCCTGCACAGGTAAATAGAGAAATGCAATCAATGCAAGGGCAAGGATCTTTTGATGTGTCTTCATGGATAAATGTGTTAGTTTTAGCTAAGCGCCCAAGTTAGCCAATAAAATCAAAATGACGATGTCTGATGCATCCAATCCGGGCTTAGCTCCCGGGAATTTAAGCTGACCAAGCTGTCTGGATCCATTGAGTTCCAAACAAGATTTTTACTTACTTTTGCGCCATCGTTCAATGTATAACTGACTTGAAAAATTGAAATGGATCAAATAAAACTGGATGTATCAAGGGTATACGATTTTATATCGCCCGACGAGATTAATAAGCTGGCAGTTGAAGCCTCCAAGGCGCAGTCTACCCTTTACGGGGGGACCGGCTTAGGAAATGATTTTTTAGGATGGATTCACCTCCCTTCTGAGATCACCGACGAGCAACTGGACCAGATTGAAGAGGCTGCAGCAGCCCTGAAAGGGATTACTGATCTGCTGGTGGTGGTCGGAATCGGAGGATCCTACCTGGGAGCCCGGGCAGTAAACGATGCCCTAACACACAATTTCTCCCACCTGAAGAAGGACCAGACTCATCCCCACATGCTTTTTGCCGGTCACAATATTGGCGAAGACTATATGCATGAACTCCTGGAATTGTTGGAGGAATACAGCGATTCGGTGGTTGTGATCTCCAAATCGGGAACCACCACAGAACCCGCCCTCGCCTTCCGCATACTCAAGGAGCACCTGGAGCAGAAAGTGGGGAAAGAGGAGTCCAGGGAACGAATCATTGCAGTGACCGACTCCAGCAAAGGAGCCCTTCGTCAGCTGGCCGTGGATGAAGGCTACCGCAGCTTTGTGATTCCGGATAACGTGGGAGGACGTTTTTCGGTGTTTACCCCGGTGGGACTGATCCCGCTTTCCATCTGTGGCGTGGATATCCGACAGCTGGTGAACGGAGCCAGGGAAATGAGCCGTATTTGCAGTCCGGATATCCCCTTTGAAAAGAATCCGGCAGCACTCTATGCAGTCACTCGCAATGCCCTCTACCGTTCAGGAAAAAAGATTGAGATCCTGGTAAATTATCAGAACAAGCTACACTATGTATCCGAGTGGTGGAAGCAGTTGTATGGCGAAAGCGAAGGGAAAGAAGGCTTGGGCATCTTCCCGGCTTCCGTGGATAACTCATCCGATCTTCATTCCATGGGTCAGTACATCCAGGAGGGTGAAAGGATGCTCTTCGAGACAGTGATCAGCGTGGAAAACAGCGACCACCAGGTGATCGTCCCCGGCGATGCTGCCAACCTGGATGAGCTGAACTATCTTGCCGGAAAGAACATCGACCATGTGAATAAAATGGCCGAGCTCGGCACCATCCTGGCCCACCTCGATGGAGGCGTTCCCAACATCAGAATATCACTTCCCCGCATCGATGCCTTTTACCTCGGACAGTTGCTCTACTTCTTTGAGAATGCCTGTGGCATCAGCGGATACATGCTGGGCATCAATCCTTTCAATCAACCCGGGGTGGAAGCTTACAAAAAGAACATGTTTGCCCTGCTGGAGAAACCCGGTTTTGAAGAAGAGACTGCCCGGATCAAGTCGCGACTGTAAACAATTCTGCACATACAATGTTAATGAACCGGGGTTTGGCCCCGGTTTTTTTCGCCCATGAAAGATTTATTCCCCAATGTCCCTCCCACCGTCAAAGGCATTGTTCTTGCATTCTTGGCCACCCTTGGGATGGCCAACGTATATGTATTCTCCAAAGCGGCCTTGCTGGAGGTGAATTTCTACCAGTTCCAGTTCTACTGGTTCGGGTTTGCCCTCCTGTGGATCCTGCCCTTCCTGGTAGTTACCGGTTTGATTAAGAAAATTTCTGGACTGAGCAGGGCATCCTATCTCACACTGCTCATCATAGGCATAATGGAATTGGGTGCAGCCAGCATGTTGTTCCTGTCCATCCAACTGGCAGAGAATCCCACCACCATCTCCTTCCTTTCCAACCTGACCCCCATTTTTGTCACCATGCTGGGGATCCGTTTCCTGGGTGAGCGCTTCAACTTTGTAGAAGCTGTGGGCATTATTCTGACCATTGCAGGGGTGATCCTGATTACCTATACCAGAGATACCACCATCTCCGAATTTTTCGGAGCAGGCTCGGGCTGGATCCTGGTATCGTCTGTATTTTCTTCCATCAGTATTGTAACGGCCAAAAGCAGGATCAAGGATATTCATCCCGGGATCCTGACGCTCAACAGGGTGGTCTTTCTGTTTCTAGTTGCTGCAGTTGCCATGATTGTCCGGCAGGAGAGTTTCGTCATTTCGGGCCGGGCCACTTTAAACATGGTCATTGGTTCACTCTTGGGTCCCTTCCTGACAGGCCTGGCCCAGTATTCAGCCCTGCGCTACATCGAAGCCTCGCGTACCATGATTATCCAGTCCACCCGGAGCCTCTTTGTATTGATGGGATCCATGATTTATCTCTCCATTTTGCCGGAGATGCTGCAATTGATCGGGGGACTAATCACCATCTTCGGGGTCATCATTATGACCTGGGGTAAGATGCGTCCTAAATAAAAGACAGGGACCTGATGCGGCCCCTGCCTCAAACAAACTACGCTAACTTAACCCTACACTCAATTTGAGGGTACTTCACTACTGTACCTCAATCTGCTTTGGAGCTTTCTGCACCACTTCTTCACGCTTGGGAAGATTTACGGTGAGAATTCCTGCTTCATGACTGGCCTGGATGCTCTCCTGGTCGACAGTGTCGGGAAGCTGGAAGCTCCTCTTAAAGCTTTCGAAGTTGAACTCCCTTCTCAGAAAATTGTTTTGCTGATCTTTTTTGCTCTCCTTCTTTTCAGTGGAAATGGTCAGCACATCGTTATCAAGCTCGAGGTTAAAATCTTTCTTTGATACTCCGGGAACAGCTACTTCGATCCGGTAGCCCTTCTCATCTTCGATCACATTGACTGCCGGAGAATGCATCTGACCTGTCGATGTATTGATGTGCTTATAAAAACGGTCGTTGAAAAAATCATCCCAGTAAGCGGGAACATAATTTCTGTTGATTCTTGCTAACATGTTTAAGTCCTCCTATTTGATT
>SPBY01000303.1 GCA_004525825.1 Bacteroidia bacterium | reverse complement strand
GTGCGTCAGTACTACTTTGGCCTGTGAAGCAGAGAGGGTGGTGTTTATCGGGTCTTCCTTGTAGGTAATACCCTCAAGATCCTTGCTGTAGGCCAGCCCTGTTTTTATGAGCCATTTTTCACCCAGTTCGCCTGTATAAGAAGTATTGGCATAGAAGGTATGGTTTTCCATGGCAATAGGATCCATGGTACCTTGTTCGAAATTATCGTAGTTCATCTGCATCGAATTGAAATTGTAGGAGCAGAATACTTTCACCAATCCGGTTTCCCCTGCTTTGACCCTGTACATCAAAGTTCCGTCGGCCATGACCGGATCTTTGATCCAATCCACGTTCTGTTTAAATAGCTTGTGATGAAGTGCGTTGTTGGCGTACAGACCTGAGAAGGCAAGGGAGGAATTTTCCCATCTTCGTCCCATCGATGCAGTAGCTCCCACGGTCATCAGCCCCAGGCTGGTCTTGTTATCGGTTTCCATCCCGTTGGTGGTCAGATCCACCACCGAAGAGAGTGCCTGTCCGAATTCGGCAGAGTACCCCCCTGTACTAAAAATTGTCTCCGAGAAGAGCAGGGGCGAATAGCGCCCCCTGGTGGGGATATCCGGCATTTTAGCGAAGAAGGGCGACTGGACCAACATTCCGTCCATGAAAGTTTTAACTTCATAACTGTCCCCACCTCTGACAAAGAGCATTCCTTCTTCCCCTACCTTTTGGGATCCGGGCATTGTAGCATATGCTCCATAAATGTCACCCATGGCACTGGCGGTACTGGCAATGTCAAAAGAATTGAGGGTGGCAGATTTTTTCTTATCGCTGGCGCTGAACACACCCGCTGTTATGGATACTTCGTCGATTTCACTTAGCTGTTCCTTCATCACCACTGCCAGGACAGTATCTTTCCCGTTCAGATGAAGCAGCATGGAGTACTTTTCGTAGCCCATATAACTCACGGTAAGCAGTTGCTCCCCTGAAAGGTCTGTGCTAAGAGCAAAGTTCCCTTCAGTATCGGAGATGGTGCCGTCGTAGGATCCTTCAAAATATATATTGGCAAAACTGACTGCATCTCCTTTCTTATCGGTGATTTTTCCTGAGAGGGTTTGTTGAGCACTGAGACTTGCAGCTGCCAGTATCAGAAGTATGGTGAGGATCTGTCTCATTTTTTTGGCAATTTGATTCTAAGACAAATCTAGGGCATGATATTGCCGTAGGAAAAAGTGAATGTCCCAAGCGGCAAATCTTCACGATGAATGGTTACATGAGGAGATGAATTGGAAATGTGCTACCTTGCTTTTACGATGAAAACACTTTTATTATTTCTTGCTGCCTCCTTTTCAAGCACAGTGCTATCCCAGGACTATATTTCTGTCTCGGGGAGCCGGTTGGAGCTGAATAACGGTGAGGTGATCCGTGAAATTCGAATGGAGAATGGCACCCTGTCTTCTACAGGATTGCGTATGACAGGGGAGGATCGGAACTATATCAGGGATTCCAGGGAATTCTCTTTCCTGGCCAATGGCAAAAGACTGGATGGTTCATCGGGCTGGGACCTGATCGGTACCGAAGCGATTCATGACGATCGCCTGGGTCTTGGACTTAAAGTAATCCTGGGAGGGACCGCTGAATGGCAGGGCCTGCGGGTGGAAATCAACTACCTGCTCTATCCCGATCTGCCCCTGGTGCGGAAATGGATCCACCTGGTGAATAACACTCCACACGATCTGATGATCGAGGCCGTCAATGTGGAGGAGCTTCAGACCAGCTTCTCTCACGTAAGCACAGTGGTACATCACAATTACGCCAGGATGAAGCACCTGGGTAAATTTGTGGGCGACTGGTATGATCCGGTGGTGGTGCTGCATCACCAGAGCGATCACATTGGAATGGCCATAGGCAACGAGGCCCCCGGAATCCTGAAGCGTACAGCCTATCATACGGTCAATGACAACCTGGAGGCGGGTCTGACCCACCCAGGGCAGGACTATCCCTTTCGTAAGTGGCTGGCACCCGGGGAATCGTGGGAGACCCCAAAAACATTTATCTGTCTGTACAGCGGTAGCGATGACGGATTTGCGGTGGTCGACGGGCCAGTCAATGATTTTGTGCGGCGACACATGTACCCTCAGATCATTCGCACGGAACACAAGCCGGTATTTGTCTACAATACCTGGAACCCTTTCAGGACCTTTGTAAGTGATTCGCTGGTAAGGGAGGTGGCCCTGGCGGCTGCGGAATGCGGGATCAAGGAGTTTGTGATTGACGATGGCTGGCAGGTGAACCAGGGCTCAGAGACTTCTGATGAAGCGTGGGGAAACAACTATGGTGACTGGAAGGTGGATGAACTTAAATTCCCCGGGGGACTCAAGCCTACTTTCGATTATATCGATTCGCTGGGGATGAAACCCGGACTATGGATGAGTGTGGGATCGGCTACAAAGGATGCTGCAGTTTACAGGCAACACCCTGAATGGTTCGTGAAAAACAGTGCCGGGGAACCCGGTAACATCCATGGCTACGGGGACGCAATGTTTACCAGCTGTTTTGGCACCGGCTGGGTGGATTACATCGAGGAGGTCCTGGTCCGCATGTCAAACCAGTATGGACTGGCCTATGCCAAACTTGATTTTGCGGTTGCGGTCAGTGCCTATGTGAACGATCCAGCCATTTCAGGCTGCTGGGCCAGCGATCATCCCCTGCACAGGGATCACCAGGAATCTTTCACGGTCATCTATGAGAGGGTTCTGGAACTGTTTGACAGACTACATACACAATGTCCCGGCCTGTTCATTGATTGCACCTTTGAGACTGCAGGGAAACTGCAATTGATGGATTATGCCATCGCCCTTCATGCCGATGGCAACTGGCTCTCCAATTTCGAAGAACCCTATCCAACAGGCCCTTTGAGGATCCGGCAGATGGCCTGGTGGCGTGCTCCCGCTGTACCAGCCAGTTCGCTGGTCATTGGAAATACCCCCATGGACGATCCCGGCTTTGAGTTTGCCCTGAAATCACTGATAGGCACCTTACCCATCGTGCTGGGTGATCCCAGGCTTATTGAGCCAGAGCAACGGGTGCATATCAAACAGTGGTCGGAATGGATGCAGGAGATGCAGGATACCTACGATTATATGTCCTACCGCAGGGACCTAAGCGGTTTCGGGGAGCCCAGGGAAGGACACTGGGACGGTTGGATGCGGATCAACAACGACACCCGCGCCGGGGGGATTGTTGGTGTCTTCAAACAGAATGCCTTCGAGGACCAACGGCAGGTCGTGCTGAAGGGGCTTGATTCCCGATCGGACTATGTGGTGAAGCTGGCCCCGGAGGGTACAGCGATCCACAGAGCTACCGGCTGTGAACTCATGAACGAAGGCTTCACAGTGCGCATGGCTGATCCCATCGACGCAAGAATCTACGAGATCAGCAGGGTCGAAGCTCAATGATAGGTGACCACATCTACCTTTTTCCAGGCACCCCTGGTGAAATCGGGCATCTTCACCGGCATGCTCTGATTTTCAATGGATTTTTCTGACAGCTCGATAATCGAGGACCATTCGGCTGCATCGTACACATCCTGGTCCAGAGGCAGACCATTTCTCAGGCAATGGATCAGGCGGTAATCCATGGTGAAGTCCATGCCACCATGACCCCCTACTTTCCTGGCCAGTTCGCCCACTTCCTTGGTGATGGGGTGCTCATAATCGGCAAGCAATTGTTCCATTTCCTCTTCTCCCATAAAGGTGTGTGCATTGGGTTCCAGGGCGATGCCCTGTACGGGCCACTTCTGGACAAATCCTTTGGTGCCACTGAGCAGATGGATCCGGCTGTAGGGGCGGGGACTGGTCACGTCGTGCTGGATCATGATGCTTTTGCCTTTGGCTGTTTTTATCAGGGTGGTGTTCATGTCCCCCCGCGCGTACTCCCTGGTGGCATAGTCTGAGTCTTCCCCAAACTTATCCCTGGCATATTCAGTCATTCCGAACTGATCGCTGGCCAGGGATACCAGGTACTCCATTTTATCGCCACGATGGATGTTCAGGACATGGCAGATGGGGCCGAAACCATGAGTGGGGTAGAGGTTGGCGTTTCGCTTCTGATTGTGTCTTAGCCGCCACATCTCCCAATATCCATCTTCTTCGTTGAAGATGCCGGATCTCAGGTCGTGTATATAGGCTCCTTCGGCGTGAACTATCTCTCCCAGCAGTCCCTGCCTGACCATGTTCAGGGTGGCCAGCTCGAAAAAGTCATAGTTGCAGTTTTCCAGTTGCATGCAATGGCGCCTGGTTTTTTCCGCGGTGTTCACCAGCTGCCAGCACTCATCAACGGAGATGGCTGCCGGAACTTCGGTGGCCACGTGTTTGCCCTGTTCCATGGCGTAGACTGCGATGGGGGTATGGAGGTCCCAGTGGGTACAAACATAGACCAGGTCCACATCTTCTCTTTCACACACTTTCTTCCAGTCTTCCGTACCCGAATAAGTATCTGCTTCCGGAAAACCGGCTTCTTTGAGGATGGTCTGTGCCAGATCCAGGTTTTCGGGAACCACATCACAGAGGGCCACCACCTTCACCCCTTCCAAAAAGGTATAGCGGTGCACGGCTCCTTTGCCTCGAGAACCCAATCCAATGAATGCCACGTGCACTGTATCGATGGGATCGCAGCGCAGCTCTATGACATCTGTTTGACCTTCAGGCCTGGGTGGTTCGGGGAAGAGTTCCTGTGCCTTGAAAAAGGATTCTTCTTTCTGTGCTTCTGATCCAGTACAGGCTCCCAGACCGATCAGGAGGCTGAGTGCCAGCATGGCTGCCAGATTTTGCATTAAGGTAGTTTTCATGGGGCTGAATTTATCGCTTATTTTATAGTTTTATGGGTTCAATATCTCCGGCATTTTTGTATACTTCCAGAACAATTACAGTGGCTGTCTTATCCGGTAGTGACCCTGGCAG
>SPBY01000539.1 GCA_004525825.1 Bacteroidia bacterium | reverse complement strand
CAGCTCAATACTCAAGAACGAAGTATGTTCAAATCATTTTCTTCTTTAGCAGCATAGAACGGGATAAAATTGAATATTTTAGTAAATCATTGAACAGATGCGACAGAACCCACAATGGCGAAAGTCAGAGATATTTATAAAAGTGCAGGACGACTGATCCTTTCCCTTGGTCCAGGGATTTTTTGTATCGGGTACACCATCGGTACAGGAAGTGTCACTTCCATGATCAAAGCCGGCAGCATTTACGGCACACAGCTTCTCTGGGTGCTTTTCCTGAGTGCTTTTTTTGCCTGGATCCTGATGGAAACCTACGGCAGGTTTGCTGCAGTCACCGGCAAAACGGCCATCCACAGTTTTCGGAAATATTTGAAATGGGGAAAACTTTGGGCGATCCTAACCATTACCGGGGTAGTTCTTGGGCAATGGAGCGCCCTTTCAGGAATCATCGGATTGACCAGCAATGCCCTCTATGAAATGCTGAGGCTCTTCATTCCCGGTATGAAGGAGAACAACTACTGGGCTGTCCTGGGTATAGCCGTTACGCTCCTTATCATCATGTATGCCCTACTGATGGTTGGAAAATATTCATTTTTTGAAAAAGTTCTCATTGTTTTTGTGACCATTATGGGACTTTCTTTCATGCTTTCTATGGTCATTGTACTGCCCGATCCAAAGGAGATAGCGCTAGGATTTATTCCAAAGATCCCAGTGGACAGTGAACTCCTGGTGGCAGCATTTGTGGGCACAACCATGGCAGCACCCACATTTATTGTGAGGCCCCTTATTGTTAAAGAAAAACAATGGGGAATGAGTGAGCTAAAGATCCAGTCGCGAGATGCTTTTATTTCAGCCCTTTTGATGTTTTTGATCAGCGCTTCCATTATGATAGCGGCCACCGGGGCTCTTCTTCACGAAGGGAAAGCTGTAACAAAGGTGCTGGATATGGTTCAAGCGCTGGAACCTGTGGCCGGAAGGATCGCTGTGAGTATTTTCATGGTTGGGGCCATGAGCGCAGGATTATCGTCGGTATTTCCCATTTTGATGGTATTGCCACTTCTCATTGGTGATTACAGGGACGGTAAAATGGAAACCAGATCCCGAATGTTCAGGATCCTTGCTGGTATCGCTTGTGTGATTGGCCTCCTGGTCCCGTTGATTGGAGCAAATCCCATCGTGGCCCAGATAGCCACCCAGGTGGCAAGTGTTTTCATTCTTCCAATAGTAATCGGTGGAATTATCATATTGATCAATAAGAAGGATCTGTTGGGTAAACATCGTGCCGGATGGTTACTAAACTCTATGCTAGTCATAGCACTTCTGTTTTCACTGATCATTTCATATAATGGTATACTGGGTTTGATTGATCTATTCACAAATAATATGTATTCATAATATGAGAAAATACATCACAGCATCTGCCATATTCTTGCTGATCTTTGGATGGTCGCTTGCTCCGGCCCAGGAATCAGATATGTTAAGTATCTCTGCACAACGCCGCATATCTTCTGACCTGGATAGCGGTGCGTATATCATTGTCAATGAGATTTTGCACTGGAAACCTGAAGAAACTGCCATCATTGTATGCGATATGTGGGATCAGCACTGGTGCAGGAGTGCCACGAAACGGGTGAATGAACTGGCACCTGTGATCAATAAGGTAGTTAAAATTGCCAGGGATAAGGGGGTTCTTATTGTCCATTCACCTTCCGATGTTGTGGACTACTATGATGATACTCCCCAGCGTAACCTGGGGAAGAAGTATTTGGATAGAAAGCTCAGTGATCTGTTATCCAATGATAAACTGGATTCTGAAATGCAGGCTGTCTGGCCCATCGACCAGAGCGACGAGGGGTGCGATTGCAAGGAAAAATGCAGCGTGCATTATCCGTGGACAAGGCAGCATGAGGCCATTGAAATCATGACCGTGGATGCTATCAGCGATTCGGGTGAGGAGATCGCGGGACTGTTCAAAAAGAAAGGAATTTCCAACGTGATCCTGATGGGGGTTCATGTGAATATGTGCGTAGTGAACCGGTCTTTCGGATTAAGGAATATGGTCCGCCTTGGTAAGAACGTGGTACTGATGAGAGACCTTACCGATGCCATGTATAATCCTGATATGGCCCCAAAGGTATCACACTTCACGGGAAACAGTCTCATGTTTGAGTACATTGAAACCTATATCTCTCCGAGCATTGTATCTACTGATTTTACCGGTGAAAAGCAATTCAGGTTCAAAGAAGACCTCCGTCCCCTGGTAGCATTTGTAACAGCGGAAGGCGAATACAGGGCAAACCAGAGACTCCCTGAATTCGCGCATGAATTGCTCCTGCGAGAAAATGTAAACTGTGAGTTTGCCCTGGGGAAACCTTCGATGGATGGGGAGGGAAGGCACAATATTGAGAATCTTCAGATACTGAATGATGCAGACCTGGCAGTTTTCTTCTTAAGGCGAAGGGCCCTGGAGCATGATAAAATGGAGTTGATCAGGGAATATGTGAAAAGCGGTAAACCCGTGATGGGCATCCGTACAGCCAGTCACGCTTTCGATGCAGGAAAACCAATCCCCCGGGAAGGAGGAGCCATCACCCTGTCGGACGGATCTGTTTCGGAGGTGCTGGACCAATGGCCCGAATTTGACAGGGATCTGCTGGGAGGCAATTACCAGGGCCACTACGGGCCCCAGGAGGAGGGTACAAAGATATCTGTAATCCCCGGAATGGAGGGAAATCTGTTATTGGATGGCTTCCACTTAGAAGGTTTTTCCAGTTCCGGCACCCTGTACAGGAACCGTCCGCTGAGGAGTCAACAGGCTCAGGTCCTGCTGATGGGGACCATCCCCGACCAGGAACCGGAACCCGTTTTCTGGATCAATGACAATGGCAAAAATAAAGTAATCTATACCTCTCTTGGACACTGGGATGACTGGGAGGAGGAAGGATTCAGGAAGCTCATGTCAAATTCAGTCAGGTATTTACT
>SPBY01000254.1 GCA_004525825.1 Bacteroidia bacterium | reverse complement strand
CAGGAGACTAATGATTTCTTTGCTTAAGAAGTAAAAGTCCATTTTATCCTTCAGATGGTCAATCTCACTAATTACTTTCTCAAGTTTATTAGCTTCTAAAGTCTCATCATATTTTTCCATTAACGAAAATAACTCGCCCAAATCACGTTTGAGAGGATTCACATTCCCATGTACGAAATTTATCGGATTGTTCAGTTCATGAGCAATACCAGCGGTAAGTACACCCACAGAAGCCATTTTTTCCGACTGGATTAACTGGGATTGGGTCATCTTAAGGTTCTCCACGATGAGTTCCAATTCCTTTTTTTGATCTTCCAATGCCTCATTGCTTGCCAAAACCTCATCCCGTTGAGTTTCAATTTCTTCTTTCTGCTCCCTTATTTGTAAGGTTGCCTGAGCTACCTCTGCTTTTAATTTTCTTCGTTGTCGCATTAGTTGGGAGGTTCGCCAACGGACGACGCCTAAGACAATTAACAAGCTTGCCATGCCATAAGCTCCTTTTGCCCACCAGGTATTCCACCAGGGTGGGTTTATAGTAAAGGAATATTCAAAGGGTTCGCTCCACTTGAGTGCTCCTCCTATGGCACGTACTTTAAAAGTATAGTTGCCATGGGGCAATTTGCGGTAATCTGCCATGGTTTCCACTGACGGCAAACTCCAGTTGTCATTGAAGCCCTCCATTCTGAAACTGTACTTTATCTTATGAGGTGCTGACCAGTCTATGGCAGAAAAATAGAAGGTCAGGTGATTATCTTTGTAAGGCAGCTCCAGGTTTAAAGGGTAATTATAGAATTTAGCCACGCTATTGAACCCAATGTCCAATCCCTCACTATCATTCATATTTTTGTAATCGGTAAACTGATCGTTTATTTCTACATTGTCTAGTTGGATTTCAGGTGGATCAACGGGGATCTTAAACCTATTCATATCCAACATGGTAAGGCTTTTACTGCTGCCCCACCAGATGCGATTATTACGATCCAATAACACACTGTTTAGTATGAAGTCCAATCCTTTCAGTCCATCCAGCAAGCTGTAATTCAAAATAACAGGGAAGAAAGCTTCACCTTGAATACTCTCCGGATCAAGCACCATTAGATTTAATCCCCTCTCTGTACTTATCCAAATATTACCATTATTGTCCTCCAGGAGGGATTGAACAATATTATTACTTAATCCCTCTTTCTCAGTAAAATGCGTGATGGTTTCACCTTTTAACAAGTTCACTCCACCACCATAGGTTCCGAACCATAAATTGCCGTGTCTGTCCTCCAGGATGGACAGGACAACATTATTGCTCAAGCCCTCTTTCTCGGTAAAATGGGTGAAGGTCTCGTCATTTAACATGCTCACCCCTCCTCCATAAGTACCAAACCAAAGATTGCCCTGTCTATCCTCCAGAATGGACCGGACATAATTATTGCTCAGGGCATCTCTATCGGTGAAATGGGTAAAAGTATCGCCATCATACATGGTCACGCCTGCACCCCAGTTGCCGAACCAAAGATTGCCATGGCTGTCCTCCAGGATGGACCGGACATTATTATTGCTTAAGCCCTCTTTCCTGGTAAAATGAGTAAAGGTAAGGCTGTTGTACATGATCACACCTCCGCCAGTGGTGCCGAACCATAAATTGCCATGGCTGTCCTCCAGGATTGAATTGACAGGATCATTGCAAAAGCCCTCTTCCTCGGAAAAATGGGTGATGATTCCTCCATGATACCTGCTCACCCCTCCATTCCAGGTGCCGAACCAGAGATCGCCCTGACGGTCCTCCAGGATGGACCTGATACGATTATCATTTAAGCCCTCATTCTCGGTAAAATGGATAAAGGATTCCGCATTATATATGCTTACTCCTCCATACTCTGTACCGAACCAGAGATTGCCATGGCTATCCTCAAAGATTGAATTCACAAAGTTATTACTCAAGCCCTCCTTCTCGGTAAAATGTCTGAAGGATTCGCCATTGTACATGCTCAATCCTCCGCCCTCTGTCCCGAACCAGAGATTGCCATGGCTATCCTCCAGGATGGATCGGACTGAATTATTACTTAAACCCTCTTTCTCAGTAAAATGGGTAAAGGTTTCCTTATTATACTTAATCACTCCTCCTCCACCTGTGCCAAACCAGAGATTGCCGTGGCTGTCCTCCATGATGGACCGGACGTAGTTATTACCCAAGCCCTCTTTTTCGGTAATATGGGTAAAGCTGAAGCCATCAAACATAATCACTCCCCGGCCATCGATGCCAAACCAAAGATTGCCTTGGCTGTCCTCAAAAATTGAATTGACAGGATCATTGCTAAAGCCCTCTCGTTCGGTGAAATGGGTAATGGTTTCTCCATTAAACCTGCTTACCCCTCCTTTCCATGTGCCAATCCACAGATTGCCCTGACTGTCCTCCATCATGGACCGGACATGATTATCGCTTAAACCCTCTTTTTCGGTGAAATGGGTGAAGTATTTGCCATCATACATGCTTACCCCTCCTCCATAAGTACCAAACCATAGATTGCCATGGCGATCTTCCAGGATGGACCAGACAATGTTGTTACCTAAGCCCTCTTTTTCGGTGAAATGGGTAAAGGTGATGCCATTATACATGGTCACTCCTCCTCCACCTGTGCCGAACCACAGATGGCCATGGCCGTCTTCCATGATCGACAAGACATGAGACGAATTCATCCCCTGGGCCACATCCAGGTATTGCATATGAATACTGGTGATATCTTTCATGCGTGGCGGCAAGGCCTTAAGCGCTTGGGGCTGAAAGCAGGGACCCACTCTTCCTGTAATGGCTAAGGGTACACCGGTGGGGACAGTATCTCCGATGGAGTTCACAAGCACAAAAGAAGAGCTATCTGCCCCGGGAGTAAACGTATTCTGGGATTCTATATTTAAAGGAACGATGTTGGGATTTACTGGGCTTATAAATACGTCCAGATTGTGGGGAACCACTTTGGGTTCACCTGCACGAATTATTTTTGGTAAGGCTACACTGTCGGGATGAATGGTTTTGCCTTCAGCTGGAACAGGCACCCCCGTTCTTATGGGTTCACCCATTGAGTTTAAAATGGGTTGAATGATTTTCCCAGTAACAGGATTTATGAGGTAGCCTTCCTGGATGTTGAAAGCAAGCGTTTGCGGAGCCGGATACAAGGCCGGCATTTCATCGCCAATGCTTTGCTTATCGCCATGGCAAGAAACAAGAAGCAAGATAATGCTCAGGTATGTGAAGGCGTTTTTCAGAATCACATGATTTTGAATGTTCTGGTATATAAAACTACGAATTGTTTTGGGCTTAAACCTAAATATATGGGTAATGTATGGTGGGGCCACGCCTTCAAAAGCCAAACTCAGACAATTAATTGAGAAGAATTCCTTTTAATTTGCTAATTTGCTATAATGACAGCATCCCGTCAATTGGCTGCAATTATGTTCACTGATATACAGGGATATACGGCGCTAATGCAACAAGATGAGAAGAAAGCAGTCAAGGCCAGGGAAAAACATCGACGGATATTCAATTCCACCACTGAGAAGCATAAAGGAAAAATACTCCAATACTATGGAGATGGTACATTGAATATTTTCAATAGTGCGATTGATGCGGTGAACTGCGGGATCGAAATGCAGCTAAGCTTCCAGGAAGATCCATCCATACCGGTAAGAATCGGAATTCATACGGGCGACGTTTTATTCAGCGACGAGGAGATCATTGGAGATGGGGTCAATGTAGCCTCACGCATAGAATCCCTAATTATCGGCAAAGACAGGGAAAGAGATATAAAAGTTTTTGTTCCAGACTTATGAAATTAAAAGTATTAGCAGATGAGTCTTTGAAGATTCATTTCGTATTGCATTTTGGTTCGCCGATAAATTAGAGCCAAATATCTTACAAAGCGATCTGCCGGATAGTATTAAGTTGGAATATAAAAATGCCAAGAGATTTAATAAATCTCGCTGCATATCTGTAGACATGCAGGATAATGAAGACTTTCAGAATGTGAAAAAGCTAATAGACCTTAAGCTAAAGAATTGAACAGTTACAACATGAAACCATACCACATGAGACCTAACATTAAAGTTGTTCTATTGATCATTGGCCTTCAATTGGCTTTTGCCCAATCTTCCAGTGCTCAAAAATTCATCAAAATTGACGAGCTGCTTAAGTTAAATAGCCAACAGATGACGGTAAAACGAAAAGGAGTAAGCAGTGTAAGTAAATATGAATTCGGCCCCTATAAAGTAATATCCGGCAAAGGAGGCTGGGAGAAAACTACCCAGAAATCAGCCTTGTTTAGCGACAATACCTCCATGGAATCATCGTCCAAAAAGTCCTTTGTGTTCGTAAACGACATGGCTGACACCTGCATCGCCAATATACGAGTGGCTGAAAATATCGAAATCGATGAAGGCAGCTGGTTCTTCAGGACATATACGAACTGGTCGGTTACAGAAGTGCAAAAGGCTGAAGGAGTTTTTGAAACAGTCTTTTCATTTTCAGCAGATACCACTCTCTGGAACCTGGTAGTAATATATCCCACGGCAGTAGAAATAGATGGCACGTATCAAAGCGATGATCAAACAGAGTTCCGTGGACTACTTACTGATAGCCATACTCTTATTGAGATTGAGCAAATTACTGAAAGGGAAGACGGAAAAGACTCTATGTTTAACCCTTTCTTGGGTTACGAGTTCTGGCAAGGCACAAGATCTCTGGCCGCCGTACAGGCCATGCCTCTAAATAAATGGTATGTTTGGATCAGAGACGATTTGGATCCGGAATTAAAGTTTGTGCTTGCCAGTGCTGCCACTGCCATGCTGGTTAAAACTTTCTAAAGACCTTCAAGTGCGCCGGTTTTTGCGAGCGACTCTTACCAGGTAATTAATGAGCGGGCGGAAAAGATCAGGAATGCTTCCGTCAGTCAGTTCCAGGCTCCTCTTTTTGCCCATATGCTCGATGGTGATCTGATAAGAAAACTGATCAGGCATATTCAGGAACTTGTTCTCAAGGACAAAGGCCTCAAAAAAACCTGAGCGGCCAATCAGTTGTTTCAGTAATTCCGCTTCCTCTGAGTCCAGTTCCCCGCTGTTTATTTTCACGCGGTGCGATCCCCCGGTAAACCCCCCGGATCGCTCAAAGTCTATATGGAATTGTTCCTGATCCATAGGGTCATCATGCATTGCGGCCCCCGAAGATACTGCGCCAGGCACGACTAACAAAGCCTCGGCACCCACGACCATGATCAGTAGCCGGGATAATGCCCACGGCCTTCCATCCATTGTATACAGCTTTCTGTTGAGTGCTGTTGTTACCATATAGATTACCGGCCACTTTGTGGGTTGAATCGGCTGCCGCCTGGAAATCTGAGGCCTGATCCAGCTCCTCGCATAAGGT
>SPBY01000676.1 GCA_004525825.1 Bacteroidia bacterium | reverse complement strand
CTCCGGGTTTGATGGGCGTATCTATCAGGTACCAGGACTGCCCGTGGTCGTCGCTGCCAAAAAGGTGCAGACCATGATCCAGGTTGACCATACAGTGCAGGAGGGTTCCGCTGCTGGTTTGTATGCCCCTCCCGGAAGTGATGAATTTAAAATCTTTACGCCACTCTTCCTTGGCTATCTGGGAGGTGATATCTTCCGGTTCGCTCCAGCTTTGACCATGGTCATCACTCTTCACCACATGCAAGCAGTAAATATCTTTTTCTCTGTCCAGGTCCATGTAGTTATAAAATAAGATGATTTCTCCTGTTATCTCATCCGCGATCATGGAAGGATCAGAGGCCGATTGACCTTGTGGAAAATCTACCACTCTTTCGATGTCTGACCAGCTGTGACCATGATCCTGGCTTCTTCGGATTACTATGTTGATGTCCCTGCTTCCCATGAGATCCTCGCAGGAGGGTACACGCTCGTCGATGGCCGCCACCAGATCCCCGTTGGTGGCCGTCACAATGGAAGGAATGCGATAGCAGGCAATGTCGGGATTAGCGGAGGCATTGAACAGATCATTTACCTCTAAGAGGCCTTCAGCCAGTTCAGGGTTCCTGTTTTGAGCTACAGAATGCAGTAGAGCTAAGATAATAAGCATTCCCGGCAACAGTGTTCTTTTCATACTTCCATCCACTATTTACTAACATACTAACACTCCCGAAGGGAGCCCCTAACCCTTGCGCAGCGAGCTTACTTCAGATACTTCTCCAGCCATTGGTCCTGCTCCCAGAGCATGTGCAGGATGCTCTCCTTGGCAGCGTAACCGTGGCTTTCCTTGGGCAGCATAACCAGCCTGACGGTGGCTCCCAGTCCCTTTAATGCATTGAAGTACCGAATGCTCTGAAGGGGAAAGGTGCCCGAGTTGTTGTCGGCCTCCCCATGAATCAGCAGCAAGGGGGTCTTCATCTTGTCGGCATGCATAAAGGGTGACATGGTATAGTATACCTCCGGTGCTTCCCAGTAGGAGCGTTCTTCACTCTGGAAACCGAAAGGAGTCAGAGTCCTGTTATAGGCACCGCTTCGGGCAATCCCTGCGGCAAAGAGGTCAGAATGGGAGAGCAGGTTGGCCACCATAAAGGCACCGTAACTATGGCCTCCCACAGCTACCTTATTTCGGTCAATGTACCCAAGGGCATGTACGGCATCTATGGCGGCTTTGCCGTTGGCCACCAGTTGCTTCCGGAAGGAGTCGTTGGGTTCCTCATCCCCTTCGCCCACAATGGGGAAGGCGGCCCCATCCAGGACCACATATCCTTTGGTAACCCAGTAGATGGGCGAACCATAATTGGGGGCAGTGAAGCGGTTGGGATTGGCAGTGGTCTGGCCGGCACTGGCTTTATCTTTGTATTCCACGGGATAGGCCCAGAGGATCATGGGAGCTTTTTCCTTCTTCTCCATGTCGTATCCCACCGGCAGGTATAGTGTGCCGGATAATTCCAGTCCATCGTCCCGCTTGTAGGTAATTACTTCTTTATGAACATCCTGTATGCTCTTGAAGGGATTCTCAAAGGTCGTGATCTGGCTCAGTGTTTTCTTTTTCAGGTCCCTGAAGTAGTAGTTGGGATAATCGGTGGGTGACTGAATACTGACCAGGAGACTTTTCTTCTTTGCATCGTAGTCTGAAAGGTTCTCCAGGCGATCGGTGTATTCACTTTGGTAGAGACGTTTGGTCTCAAGATTTTTCAGGTTCATCTGGTCCAGGAATGGAAACTGACCCTCTTTGGTATATCCGGCGCCAATCAGGAAGGCATTGTCCTTGTTCAGGCTCAGCACATCGGAGCCGTACTCGTTTCGTTCGGTGACAAAATTCCCCGGATCGCTGTAACGGTCCTGGTAGTTGAGGTCGAAAAGCACCACAGGCTCTATAGAGGGATCCGAAGGATCGAAGAGATAGGTCTTGGCATTCCTGGTATTCCACCAGTTATCGTAAGCAATGGCCACCTGCTCATTTCCCCAGTCTATGCCGTCATAGCGGTTGATGGTCTTAAGAAGGGCCACGGGAGTACCATTAAAAGGAGCATCCAGCTGGTAGACCTGGTCGCGGTACTCCACCTCAATTTCAGGATCCCCCTCGTCCAGAGCCTCTGCATAGACCAGGGTGGCCGGTCTGTCGCTCCGCCAGTTCATGTCTCTTCTCCCTTTCCGAACGGCCATAAATCCTTTGG
>SPBY01000240.1 GCA_004525825.1 Bacteroidia bacterium | reverse complement strand
TTGACAATCGAAAAGCACAAATCGCTCATCTGGAGCAATAAAGGGATGAATGCCATTCTCCGGGGTATTTACTCCTCCTCCCAATCTAACAGGCGCCTGGAAACCATCTTCCTTTCTGCTAAGTTTGATAATTCCTCCCTCCGTTTGATCTGAAATGTCGGTCACATAAATGGAGCCATCCAGGGTCGAGCTGGCATACATCCCTTCAGCCGCGAACTCAGGTTCGCTCCAGCCCGTTTCGGTTCTGTGCATTATCCAGATTCCATAGCTTGGGCTATCTTCACCAGGCTTGATTCTGGTGGTTCCAAAATATAGATTTTTGCCATCCGGACTAATATGGGGTTCATGATCCCCGCCTTCCTTTGAAAAATCTGCTGTGTCTGGAGCTGTCCAGCCGTCCGCCTCCCATTTACTCACCATGATCACATTCCTACCCCCCTCATCGGCTCTTCGGGTAAAGTAGAATTCTTTCCCGTCAGGCGAAAATGTACAGGCAAACTCAAAATGGCCATGGGTGGAGATAATTCCCGGTGCAAATAATTTGGGGGTCAGCCCGGGGGGCTCCTCCCCAAAAAAGGGTTCCATTAATCCTGTAGAAGTGCTGTGAGCAAATTCAAACTCCGCTTTTGTTTCCATCTCATGATCAGAAATATCTCCGTAAATCTGATTCAGATTCCTTAGTGCATTCTCATTTTCGGGGTTAAGCTCCAGTGACTTTTCAAAGTTCTTGATGGCCGATTCTGTATCGCCAGTCCATGCCAGTATTTCACCCAGGCTATCATATACATTCCATGAACCAGGAAAGGCCTGAACATTCATTTTAAAGACGGCGATGGCCTCGTCAAACTTCCTCTGGCGGGTTAATTGATATCCCAGAGCGTTGAGTTCGTTTTCCAGAAGTACATATTGGGTACTATCGGTTAAGATTTTTTCAAAGGTCTGTTGTGCCTCTTCGATGCTTTGTTCATTGAGAATCTTCTCCAGGATCAGGGCTGCATTCGGTTTGCTATCCTGAGAAAATATCACAGTTGAAATTAAGATCAACAAACAAGAAAATGCAAGAATTCTGATTGGCGGGGATTTCTTCATCATTTCTAACTATTTAGTATCTGGTATACTAAATTAGTTCAAATTTGAAGAACAAGCACCTGATTCACTCCTACCGGTTTCTCACTACTTAAAAATCAGTACTGCCAACACTACAATGGCCAGTCCTGAAAGCAGCGACACTTTGCCGAGAGCCGCAATCTTTTTCAGATTAGTTAAGGTATCCCCCTTCTTTGCCCGCTGCGCGTACACTGTGGCGAAGGAAACCGTTACAATTAATGTAAGTACCAGAATAAGTTTTGCAATAAGCAGGGGTCGGGAGGCAAGGCTGGCCCAGAACGGAGTGATCAGGTAAAGACCCGAAATGATCAGCATGGACAATCCGATGTGTCCCATCCTGCTCAGGGCAAATGAATTCAGTGCAAATTTCAATCTATCCTCTTTCTCCATTTTTTTCCCGGCTATTCCCAGAAAAAAGAAAGCAAAACTGGTTCCGATTCCCATTGCTAAGCCCAGGAAATGTACAATTAACATGGCTGTTCTCATAAGACAATTCTATTTACCTGATTCTAACTTCCTGGTGTAGGCATAGATTCATGAACCTCAATCTCGCAGGCTGCATTCCATGCCAGGTGTGGATGTCCCTGCAATAGTCCACTCGCTTCCTCCAGGCTTTCGGCCTGCAAAAATTTATGTTCTACTTCTCTTTAGATTAGACTAACTCCGGATACAAAGATTTTGTTCGTATTAAAGAAGATAATTAACAAATATTTATGAGTTTCATTATTGATCTTTGTGGGCTCTACTCTCCCACTTGATATACCAGCAGGGATTTACCGTGGCGTAAATACATTTTTTCTTTGTAAATGGAGGGATGCGACCAGTGCGGGCCTTCTCCGTATTCTATAGTAAACTCAGATATTACTTTAACCTCATCAGGAGTGGCTTTCACCAGGGCCATATTGCCCCGCTTTTCCTCATAACAGATCAGCATTCCATCTGAGGTGATTATCTGGCCCTTGGTGTTCCACTCCTGGTCATACATGAGTTTACCGGTCTCCCAATCGAGACATAGCCAGTTTCCTTTGCGTATGGAAGTATAATTTGAACCATACAGGTATCCTTTTACAGCGACAACGCCTCCATGATGCACATCCAGTTCGTCCGATTTCCATTTGACAGACACCGATCTGAAATCATCGGCCGTCTTCAGCATGAGCCCTGTGTGGTTGTATCCGCTGGTAACAAATATCTCATTCCCAATTGCAAGGGGAGTTACCGGGTTGATATCCCCTCCCATCAGGGGTTTATCGATGGAAGTATATTCCAGTTTCCAGAATATCTCACCATCGGCAGCATTGACACAAATCACATAATTGCCGGTAACTGTAACAATCAATTTATACTCGCCTCGTTCCATCAACAAGGGTGAAACATACGCGCTCTGGTCCTGCAGGCTTTCGGTGGTCCACAGGGTAGCTCCATTGGTTTTGTCCACCGCCACCATGGTAGTCTGGTCTCCGCAGGGTGTATAGATCATCTTGTCGTCAACTATCAAAGGTGATTCGGCCACTCCCCAGTTTCCGGTTTTACCTTCAAATTTTGAAAACCCATCCAGCGACCACCAGAGTTTTCCATCTTTGAGATCCACACAGGCCAGGTCACCCGCACCACTTATCATATAAGCATAGTTCCCTTCGATGGTGGGAGTACATCTGGCTTCAGGATAGCTTTTGTCCCAGGCTTTGCCGTAAACAGTGCTCCAAAGAATGGTGCCTTCTGAATGGATGGCTGTAAGAATCTCTTCACCTTCATCAGAAATCCCGGTGGTATATAAAATGTCATTATAAACCACAACGGATGAATGCGCTTTGGGCAGACCATCTACATGCAGCAGCAATTCAGGTCCGCCTTCCGGCCACTTTTTCAACAGTCTTTCAGAAGGGAAATAACCACTCCGGTTTTCACCCCTCCACTGAGTGACCGATTGGGCGCTTATCACGGTCCATGCCAATACATACAAAGCTGCACTAAATAAAAAGCGTCTTTTCATAACTATTATCGTTCATTATGCACTTAGTCCCAAGCTTACCGGCCCTGAAAGTAATAATTTTTCATGGCTGAATGCATTACAATGGTAGGTTGGGGGAAATGGAGTGTCAGATATTTCGCATAATTGAGAGGAGGGTGCCCTTTTGAGACACCCTCCTTACTTTTGCACTGACCTGGGCATGGATTATTCAGGCAGCACAAACTCGTGTTTCTTCATGAAGGCCTCCATGCAGGCGGCATCGGGAGCTGCACTGGGGTTGTCCAGGAATTGTTTCATCATCATGATGGCACACTCTCCGGCATCGATGGGTGAATGGGCAATCCCTTCGAAAATGTAACAGAAGGCATTGTCGAACGATTCAGCAAGTTTACGGGTAGAATCGGCCAGGCATACATGGTCTTCTCCCCCATTCAACATCAGGGTAGGAATGTGAGTGGGCATGGTTTTGATATGACCTCTTTGGTATTTCACATCCAGGATATCCCTGATCAGCATCACAAAGGGTTGGGAGAACACCATGGTACTCATTCCCTCTACAAAGGGTTCCCACTCACTGCCTTTTATAAGTTGTTCATCGGTAGGATCGGGCCAGCCATTCAACAACATGGTCCAGAACGAACCATTGCTAAAGTTTTGGAGCGGTAAAAAGATGCCTGGATTTCCTACCAGTTCGCTAAAGTCCCGGTGAACGATCTTATGCATGGAAAGGGGGAGTTGGGTGTTCCAATACATCTGGGAAAAGAGCCAATCCACCACGCGGTCACCGTTCAACACAACTTTCGAATCCTCATACTGTCCCTGGAAATTTACCATGATGGTATCAGGCGATTCATTCAGTTCCACCAAGGATTTCAGAAATCTCATCTTCAGGTCCGGGTAGGCCCGGGCGTAAACCTCACTCTCCTGGAGCTCATTGAAAATGGATTCCAATTTATCCACACTGGTAACGATCATATTATTGAATCCCGGTGGGACATTGGCCACCGCATTTAAGACCAATCCAGCCAGGTGATCGGAATGTTCCATAAGCAGGTATTGAGCCACGATGGTTCCTGCAGAATTCCCGAAGGCAAAGAACTTCTCGTAACCCAGTTTTTCCATGACCAAGGCAATATCGCTGGCAGTTTCCCAGTAATTATAAGCCGACAGATTGATTCCCTGCTTATCATATTCCATTTTTGCATGTCTGATGGCTTCCGAATACTGAGAGACTAATTCCTCCGCATTCAAATGCTGATCAAGAAGTTCTACCTGTAGTTTATCCAGTTCAGGGCTAAGCAGGCTGGGTCTGGAATGCTGAAGGCCCCGTAACTCGATTATCACCACATCTCTTTCCTGCAGGAAAAAATTACCCATCGGACTATCAAAAGTGGGTACAAAATCTTCCAGGTTGGACATTCCGGGTCCACCACTGTTTACAATCAGGGGTTCTTTTGTTGCTTTCTCCTGTTTGCATTTGAAAATCGCCACAGCCAGTTCAATGGCTCGGCTTCCCGATTTGCCATGGAACTCAGGTACGGTCATATATCCGAAGATGAACTTACCACTTGCTGCCAGCTCTTCAGATATTTTAATGGGACACTCTGCTTCTGTAAATTTTCCGTATTCAGTATCTTGGGACCACATAACTAAACGAGTGAACACAATCAGTACGGTGGAGAGGAAGGTGATTTTCATCTGTCGAGTATTTCTTGGTTTCCCAAATTAGACAATTGTTTGGCCCCGATGTTACAAACTGGAATGATTTTCCTTCATACTCACCGGATGGCACAAATTGTTTTGTTTTATCTATATTGGCCGGAACATTATGAGAAAAATCCTTGTCATCGTCCTGTGTTTCACTGCCATCAACTTTGCCGGGGGTCAGGTTTCGGATGACTACAACCGAAGGCTCTACCACTCCTATATAAAAGACGAAATGCATCTCTGGAGGGGCATCATTGAAGAGATGTGTCAGAAGTATGAAATGACCAGGGATGTTGTTCTCCTCTACGATCTCAGCTTTGCCTGGTATGGGTATATCGGGTATCTCATAAGCATGGAGGAAGATAAGGAAGCCAAAAAGGAGCTCCATGAAGCAGAAAAGAGAGTTGAGGAACTTGGAGAAATTCTGAATGACAGGCACGATGTGATGGCTCTGCATGGCGCTCTCCTTGGATACAGAATTGTCCTTAGCAAATTCTCCTCCCTATACCTGGGTCCCCGGGCATTGAAGTACATAGAAACGGCTTTTGAATCGGCCGATACCTGTTTCAACTGCAATGTGGAAATGGGCAACAGACTGTTCTATACCCCCAGGTTCCTGGGAGGATCAGTGAGTGAATCCGTTCCACATTACGAGAAGGCAGTGGAACTCCTGGAGGCCAGTTCCCTGAAAACCGAACACAACTGGATCTATATGAACACAGTGCTAATGCTGGCCAATGTTTATAAGGAAACGGACCAAAAGGAGCTTGCCTGCCTTCTGTACAAGCAACTCCTGGAGTATGAACCCGGAGCCGACTGGGTC
>SPBY01000560.1 GCA_004525825.1 Bacteroidia bacterium | reverse complement strand
CGAAGGAGTCCAGATCCACGGAGGCATGGGTTTCTCGGCCGAGATGATGGTCGACAAAGGCTACCGCGATGCCAGGATCAACCGGATCTTTGAAGGGACCAACGAGATCAACCGGCTTTTGCTGGTGGATGCTGTCCTTAAAAAAGGAGCCAAGGGTGTGCTTCCGGTAATGGAACTGGCCGGGAAGGCCTTTGAAGAAGTGAAAGCCATGAATGGTTTACCAGCTCCGGCAGAAGGATGGTTTGGAGAAAAGGATCAGTATGTGGCCAACCTGAAAAAGGTGGTCCTGATGCTTCTGAAAGCAGCCTCAGAGAAATTCAACCGCACGCTGGTAACCGAGCAGGAGATCCTCAGCAACATCTCTGACTGCATCATCCAGGTCTATGTCGCTGAATCTGTTGTACTGCGCCTGAAGAAGATGGAGGCCCTGAAAGGCGAGGAGGCATGCAAGCTCTACCGCGATATGGCCGATGTATTTGTATATGATGCAGCTTCCAGGATTGCCAAGTTTGCCAAGGATACCACTTACTCATTTGCCTATGGCGAGGTACGCAATCTGCTTGAAAAAGGAATCTCTAATTTTACCTGGGTGGCTGGTGTGAATGTGAAGGAAGCGCGCAGAAGGATTGCTGACCAGTTGATTGACGAAAACAAATATTGCTTCTAAAAACCAGATCATCGGATCTGAAACAAAGCATATTATACTAATTGGTGCCGGGAATGTGGCTACACACATTTCCCGGCATCTTTATGCTCAGGGGCATAAGATTGAGTGTGTCTGGTCCAGGACTCCCGGTCCGGCCCGTGCGCTGGCCGGCGTTGTTGGAGCAAAAGCGACCTCCACGGTGTCGGAGGTCCCCCAAAAAGCAGATTTCTATATTCTGGCCATCCCTGATGGAGCAGTTGCGGGGATGGCGACTGAGTTTGCAGACTGCCAGGGAATCTGGCTGCATACCTCAGGTGCCCTTTCCATGGATGTTTTCAAGGGCCTTTTTCCCGAATACGGGGTTTTGTATCCTTTACAAACCCTGAGCAGGGCTCATCCACTGCCCCTGGGACATATTCCCTTTCTGGTGGAGGGATCTTCCGTGGAGGTGAGCGAAAAGGTGCATGATCTGGCCTCTTCTATTTCGGAAAGGGTGGAAGCGGCCGATTCGCCGACCCGGCTAATCATTCACCTGGCCGCCGTATTTGCCAATAACTTTTCCAACCACATGGTCCATATTGCGCATCAGATACTGAAGGAGCAGAACCTGAGTGTTGCCATGCTCGATCCACTGCTGGAAGAGACCTTTCAGAAGATCACCAGGGTGGGGGCCAGGGAGGCCCAGACCGGTCCGGCCTTTCGGGATGACCATGAAACCATGAAGAGACATATTGAATTGCTGAAGAACCATCCCGAATGGGAGAAATTGTATACTTTTATAAGCCGGGAAATCGAGAAGTCCCGGGAAGAATAATCCCTGAAGTGATTTTTTTGCATGACCAATTTTAAAGAAGGATTACAAAAAGTTAAGGCATTTGCATTTGATGTGGACGGAGTGCTCAGCAGTCCGGAAGTTTACCTGCACCCCACCGGGGAACTAATGCGTTCCATGAATACCAAGGATGGCTATGCACTGCAATACGCCGTGAAACGGGGTTATCCCATTGCCATTATCACCGGGGGAAATACCGAGTCGGTTGCCCTCCGGTTCAGGGGACTGGGCATCACCGATATCTACCTGTCTTCTTCTAGCAAGACCGACGATTTTAATGATTTCCTGTTTAAATACGATCTTACACCTGAAGAGCTGCTATACATGGGCGACGACCTGCCCGATTATGAGGTGATGAAAAAAGTGGGTGTACCGTGTTGTCCGGCCGATGCCGTGGAGGAAATTAAATCGGTGTCCCATTACATTTCTCCCTTCGGGGGAGGCAAGGGTTGCGTACGCGATGTCATTGAACAGGTCCTTCGTTTGCATGGAAGATGGATGGATGGCCAATCTTTTACCTGGTAACACTGAAAGATGATCAGGAAAATTCAATCGGTATTAAGACTGGTGAGGTTCCCCAACCTCCTGATCATTGCGTTTACCCAGTACGCCATGCGTTACCTGATCATGGAGCCCCTGCTTCCATCCTCTTCTTTTGATCTCCAGTTTGGCGACTTTCAGTTTGCGCTGCTGGTATTCTCGACCATGCTGATTGCAGCGGCAGGATACATCATCAACGATTATTTTGATACTCAGGCCGATCTGATCAACAAGCCCAAGCGGGTGGTGGTGGGAGTATCGATCCACAGGCGTGAGGCCATGATCCTTCATGCGCTGATGAACATCATGGGGATTGGGATTGGTGTCTATCTGTCCTTTTATATTAAACTACCTGCACTCTCCATGGTTTTTCTGATTGCCACAGGTTTGCTCTGGTTCTACTCCACCAACTATAAACGCCAATTTCTTGTGGGAAACCTGACTGTATCGATTCTTACCGGACTGGTTCCGTTGATGGTGATACTGTTCGAAATTCCCCTTCTTAACCGGGAATACGGAGAGCTTATGCTCAGGAATAATGCAAGTTTTGGCTATCTGGTTGCCTGGGTTGGTGCATTCAGTTTTTTTGCCTTTGTCACTACCCTGATCAGGGAAATCATCAAAGATGCAGAAGATTTTGAGGGCGACAGGGCCTACGGAATGAAAACCGTACCGATTGTCCTGGGCACTTTCTGGACCAGGATCGCGGTGGTGGTAATGGTAGTAGGAACCCTGGGTGCACTGGTATACCTGTTGCTGAAATACATAGTAAGCTCGGTCGATCCACTGGATTACATCTCACTGATTTACTTCGCATTGTTCCTGGCGCTGCCTTTGATCGCACTGGCCAT
>SPBY01000074.1 GCA_004525825.1 Bacteroidia bacterium | reverse complement strand
GTGTTGAGAAAAGTAACAATACATCGCGAAATCAAATAAGGATCTGAAAAATGGCTAAGAAAGTAGTAGCATCATTGCAGAGCGGTGAAGGAAGAACCTTCACAAAGTGCATCAAGATGGTTCGTTCACCCAAATCCGGAGCTTATTCCTTCGAAGAGGAAATTGTGCACAATGAACACATCAAGGATTTCTTCAGTAAGTAATCCCTTGACTATCATATAAAAAAACAAAGCTTTCTTATTCAAGGGAGCTTTTTTTTGTATATATACGTCGCAAGTATCATGGGCATATTTACCTCAGATAAAAAGAAGAACCTCGACCGGGGGCTTGAGAAGACCAAAGAGAGTGTCTTTAAGAAGCTTTCACGGGCCGTGGTGGGTAAAACGCGAGTCGATGACGAGGTACTTGATAAGCTGGAGGAAGTACTGATTACTTCAGATGTAGGTGTAGAGACCACCCTCCGGATCATTGAAAGGATTGAGCTCAGGGTGTCAAAGGATAAATTCCTTAATACTAGTGAATTAAACGCCATTCTCAAAGAAGAAATTGCCCAGCTCCTGGAGGAGACTAATTCAGGATTGGTGCGCGGCTTTGAGGATGCATTGCCTGCCACACCCTATGTAATTATGGTGGTAGGAGTCAATGGAGTCGGAAAAACCACCACCATTGGTAAACTGGCTCATCATTTCAAAAAAGCAGGAAAGAAGGTGGTGCTGGGTGCTGCAGATACTTTCAGGGCGGCTGCCGTCGATCAACTTTCCATCTGGGCCGAAAGGGTAGGGGTGGATATTGTAAAACAGGCGATGGGCTCCGATCCTGCATCGGTGGCATTCGATACCCTTTCTTCAGCCATGGCAGGAGGTGCCGATGTGGTCATCATCGATACCGCCGGAAGGCTGCACAACAAGGTCAACCTGATGAACGAGCTGAGTAAGATCAACCGTGTGATGCAAAAGGTAATCCCCGAAGCACCCCACGAAATCCTGCTGATTCTTGATGGCTCCACCGGGCAAAACGCTTTTGAGCAGGCTAAGCAGTTTACCATAGCCACCAATGTTAATGCATTGGCACTTACCAAATTGGATGGAACAGCCAAGGGTGGAGTGGTCATCGGTATATCGGACCAGTTCCAGATTCCTGTGAAATACATTGGTATTGGAGAAAAAATGGAGGATCTCCTGGTATTTGACCGCAATGAGTTTGTGGACAGCCTATTCAAGCAGCAATGATCCTTAATATCCTTACACTGGGTTGCTCCAAAAACCTGGTAGATTCGGAACACCTGCTGGCCCAGTTCAGGGCCGCAGGATACAAGGTTGTTCACGACGATTATGATACTCCTTCCGATGTGGTGATCATCAATACCTGTGGTTTTATACTGGATGCCAAGGAGGAGTCGGTCGATACCATACTCTCTTATATTGAGCAGAAACGTCAAGGGAGAATCGAAAAACTATTCGTCATGGGCTGTTTATCTGAGAGGTACCGGGACGAGCTCGTGAAAGAGATGCCGGAAGTGGATGGTTTTTTTGGGGTTTGGGAGATGCCTTCCATCCTGGAAGCCATGGGCACAAAACTGGATCAGAGACTGCTCCGGGAGCGGGTACTGACCACGCCCTCACACTATGCCTATCTGAAGATATCGGAAGGATGTAACCGCAGCTGTGCCTTCTGTGCCATTCCAGGCATTCGAGGCTCGCAACAATCTATTTCCATAAAGGATCTTATATCAGAAAGTAAGATGCTGGTAAACAATGGGGTAAAGGAGCTGATTCTTATTGCACAGGACCTTACCTCTTACGGCATTGACCTGTATGGCAGAAGGTCTCTGCCCGATCTTCTCAAGGAATTGGTGAAGATCTCAGGATTGGGATGGATCCGTCTCCACTATGCCTATCCTACCGGGTTCCCCGAGGAAGTAATCGGCCTGATGGCTTCCGAAGAAAAGATCTGTAATTACCTGGATATACCCATACAACATGTGAACAACCAGGTCCTGTCTGCCATGGGGAGAGGGCATGACCGGGAGAAACTTGAGAATCTGTTGGAAAAGTTTCGCAGGCAGATACCCGATGTGGCACTTCGTACCACGGTTCTCACAGGATTTCCCGGGGAGACAGATCAGGCCTTCCAGGAGCTGATGGATTTTATCGCTGCATTCAGGTTTGAAAGACTGGGTGTATTTCCCTATTCTCATGAGGAGGATACTCCAGCCTATAAGAATTTTCAGGATCAGATCCCTGAAAAAGTCAAATCAGCTCGTGCAGAGGCCATCATGGCCCTCCAGCAAGAGATTTCGCTGGGACTCAATGAGCAAAAGATCGGGAAGATCTTCAAAGTGCTGATCGATCGAAGGGAAGAGGGCTTCTATATCGGCAGAACACAGTACGATTCCCCGGAGGTGGACAACGAAGTGTTAATACCTGACGATCAGGTACTTTCCATCGGTGAATTTTACCAGGTGAAAATTACAGGTGCGGAGGAATTTGACCTGTTCGGAGAGCTGATCTAGGATCTGCTAGGCTTTCTCCTCCCTGGATTCCGGAAGCTCTTTTTTGTCTCCGGATTTATCTTTCTTAGCGACAGGCAGCTCTGCTTTTCCCTTGGGAAGAGCCCCCTTCTTCTTCTGAATGTCTACGGTGATCTCCTCCTTCTCCTTATCAAAATCCACCAACAACGTATCGCCTTCAACCAGGGAAGATTTGATGATCGCTTCGGCCATGGGATCCTCCAGGTATTTCTGGATGGCCCGTTTCAAAGGTCTTGCACCGTATTGGATATCAAATCCCTTGTCAAGCACATAGTCCTTGGCTTCTTCAGAGAGTTTGATCCCGAATCCAAGGATATGAACCCTTTCATAGAGCCCTTTCAGCTCAATATCAATGATCTTATGTATATGCTCCCGCGAAAGGGTATTAAAGAGAACCACATCATCGATCCGGTTAAGGAATTCGGGGGCAAAAGCCCTTTTCAGTGCCTTTTGGAGCACGCCCTTGGAATACTCGTTGGCAGCATTCTGCCTGGTTTGGGTGGCGAATCCCACACCCTGGCCAAAGTCTTTGAGTTCCCGGGTTCCGATATTGGAAGTCATGATCACTATGGTGTTCCTGAAATCCACGCGCCTTCCCAGGCTGTCGGTGAGTTGTCCCTCGTCCAATACCTGCAAGAGGATGTTATAAACATCGGGGTGTGCCTTTTCAATCTCATCAAGCAGCACCACCGCATAGGGCTTTCTTCTCACCTTTTCGGTCAGCTGACCACCTTCTTCATAACCCACATATCCCGGAGGCGCTCCCACCAGCCTGGAAATGGAGAACTTCTCCATGTACTCGCTCATGTCGACGCGGATCAGGTTATCGATGGATTCGAACAGGTACTGGGCCAGCACCTTGGCCATTTGCGTTTTACCCACACCCGTGGGGCCCAGAAATACAAAGGTACCTATGGGTTTATTGGGATCTTTCAGTCCCGCCCTGTTTCTCTGAATGGATTTTACCACCTTGCTGATGGCTTCATCCTGTCCAATGACACTGCCCCTAAGTTCATCGGCCATTTTCAGCAACCTGGCGCCTTCCGCCTGGGCTATCCGTTGAACAGGAACACCGGTCATCATGGCCACCACTTCGGCCACCTTATCTTCATCCACCGTTTCACGGTTCTGTGACAATTCCTTCTCCCATTTTTTCTTTTCAGTGTCGAGCCTGTCCAGCAACTCCTTCTCTTTGTCCCTGAAAGAGGCCGCTTTTTCGAAATTCTGATTTTTAACCGCTTGTATCTTGTCCTGCTTGGTCTGTTCAATCTCTTTCTCCAGTTCAACGATCTTGTCGGGTACCACAATGTTGGAGATATGAACACGTGAACCAGACTCATCGAGCGCATCAATGGCCTTATCGGGCAAGTGCCTATCGCTGATGTAACGCTGGGTAAGCTTCACACAGGCAACTATGGCATCGTCTGTATAATTCACATTGTGATGTTCCTCGTACCGCTCTTTGATGTTCATTAGAATATCGATGGTCTCTTCCACAGTTGTGGGATCCACCATCACTTTCTGGAACCTGCGTTCCAGCGCACCATCCTTTTCGATGTGCTGCCTGTACTCGTCCAGTGTGGTGGCACCAATGCACTGGATCTCGCCCCTGGCAAGAGCAGGTTTCAACATATTGGCTGCATCCAGCGATCCTGTGGCGCCTCCTGCGCCCACAATGGTGTGTATTTCATCGATAAACAGGATGATCGAAGGATTCTTTACCATTTCATTGAGAATGGCTTTCATGCGCTCCTCGAACTGTCCCCTGTATTTGGTTCCGGCCACAATCGACGCCAGGTCAAGGGTGACCACCCTTTTATCAAAAAGGACCCTGCTTACTTTACGTTGAATGATCCTTAATGCAAGGCCTTCAGCGATGGCTGATTTGCCCACACCCGGTTCACCGATCAGGATCGGATTGTTCTTCTTGCGACGGCTCAGGATCTGTGCCAGTCTTTCAATCTCTCTTTCACGGCCCACAATGGGATCGAGGCGATCCTCCTCGGCTGCTTTGGTCAGATCGACTCCGAAATTATCCAGAACCGGAGTATCGGAACTGGATTTCTGGGAAGCTCCTGAACTGCCCTTGGATCCACCCGGCTGACCACCTGAGCCAAAGGGGCCCTTCCCCTCGTCATCTTCATCGCCGGGAAAATCTGCCTGGTTTTCAGGCTGAGTATCGGAAATCTCCTGTTTGATTTTGTTGTAAGTGATTCCGTTTTCTACCAGGTACCTGGTAGCATAATTGTTGTCATCCTTCAGAATGGCCAGCAGCAGGTGGTTAGTATCTATTGTTTTCTCCTTCATTGAACGAGCTTCAAGATGGGTAAGCTTCAGAATCCGTTCTGCGCTCTTTAACAAGGGCAGGCTGTCGGGATCGGTAGCACTTGAGGGCTGGTCATTGCGAATACTCTTCTCAATGGCCATTCTTAAGTCGTATAGCTCCACTCCGAGCACCACCAGCACATCAATGGCCAATCCTTCACCATCGCGCAAGATCCCCAGGAAAAGGTGCTCCACGCTGATGTGTGAATTACCCAGCCTTACCGCTTCCTCCTTGCTGTATCCCAATACATCTTTAATCCTTTGTGAAAACTGTGCATCCATGAAAATATCTCCCTTCAGTTAGTATCTGGACAAAGTAACTAATAAGGCTTGAGATTATCAATAGAAGAAGCATCTATTATAAACAAGTCAATGTTAATAAAAGGGCAACAAAATCAAGGTTTTTAGGGCGGAAATGACTATTTTCGTATGTTATTTAAAATTGCATTTTTTCAGTGTGTAACGTATTGATAATTAATTAGTTATAATTAGATGGCGGAAGGAGAAAAAATACTAAGAATTAACATTGAGGAGGAAATGAAATCTGCCTACATCGATTACTCGATGTCGGTAATAGTTTCGCGTGCTTTACCTGATGTTAGAGATGGTTTGAAACCGGTTCACAGAAGAGTGCTTTTCGGGATGTCCGAATTGGGAGTATACTCAAACAGGGCTTATAAAAAATCGGCAAGAATAGTAGGGGAGGTGCTGGGAAAGTACCATCCTCACGGAGATACTTCAGTATATGATGCAATGGTCAGGATGGCCCAGGAGTGGTCCCTGCGATACCCACTGGTAGAAGGCCAGGGAAACTTTGGTTCGGTTGACGGGGACAGCCCTGCAGCTATGCGATACACGGAAGCCAGGTTGCAAAAAATTGCTGAAGAAATCTTGTCCGATCTGGACAAGAATACGGTGGATTTTCAACTCAACTTTGATGATACACTGGAGGAGCCCACAGTAATGCCTACCCGGGTTCCCACCTTGCTAATAAACGGAACTTCGGGTATTGCTGTGGGGATGGCTACCAACATGCCTCCTCATAACCTAAGCGATTCCATTGATGCCATTGTGGCTTATATTGATAACCTTGATATTGAAATCAGCGAGCTGACTGAGATCCTGAAGGCTCCGGATTTCCCCACAGGGGGCATAATATACGGTTATTCTGGAGTGAAGGAGGCTTATGAGACTGGCAGGGGCAAGATTGTGGTCAGGGCCAAGAGCGAGATAGAGATAACCGATACGGGCCGAGAAAAAATTGTTATTACTGAGATTCCTTACCTGGTCAATAAGGCGGAGCTGATCCGTAAAACTGCAGACCTGATCAATGAAAAGAAGATCGAGGGTATTTCCTACATCAACGATGAGTCTGACCGGCAGGGGATGCGCATTATTATCATCTGTAAGAAAGATGCCAGCGCCCATGTGGTTCTGAATAATCTACTGAAATATACTCAGTTACAAACTTCTTTCAATGTAAATAATATAGCCCTGGTCAAGGGGCGACCCCGCACTCTCAATTTGAAACAGATCATTGTTCATTTTGTGAATCACAGACATGAAGTGGTGGTGCGTCGTACCCAGTATGATCTGGATCAAGCTGAGAAGCGGGCACACATCCTGGAGGGTCTTCTGAAGGCTCTTGACCACATCGATGAAGTGATCGCCCTGATCAGGGGGTCCAGAACACCCGATGAGGCCAGGGACGGACTGATGGAGAAGTTTGGCTTTACTGAACTCCAGGCCAGAGCAATCCTCGATATGAGGCTCCAGAGGCTGGTGGGTCTTGAGCGAGAAAAACTGCGCGCCGAATATGACGAGTTGATGAAGATGATCGAGTATTTCAAGAAAGTACTCTCCGATGAGGGTTTGCGCATGCAGATTATCAAGGATGAGCTTCTGGAGATCAAAGAGAAATTTGGAGATAAGCGCAGGACCGAGATGGTACCTGATGAGGGCGAATTTGACCCAGAGGACTTCTACGCCGATGAAGACATGGTAATTACCATCTCAAATCTGGGTTACATCAAGCGTACCCCTTTGCACGAATTCCGTACGCAGAACAGGGGAGGTGTGGGCGCCAAAGGCAGTATCACCAGGGATGAAGATTTCATGGTGAACATGTTTGTGGCCACCATGCACAACACCATTCTTTTCTTTACCGAGAATGGAAAGTGCTATTGGCTAAAGGTATACCAGATTCCCGAGGGAGTCCGTGTCAGCAAGGGAAGAGCCATTCAAAACCTGATAAACATTGAAAATGAAGATACGGTAAAGACCTTTATAAATGTGAAGAACCTGAAGGACAACGAATACATCAACAACAACTATATTGTACTGGCCACTAAGAGGGGGGTGATAAAGAAAACCCGCCTTGAGGCTTATTCCAGGCCCCGTCAGAACGGCATCAACGCCATCCTTGTCAGGGAAGGGGATATGCTTCTGGATGCAAGACTTACCGATGGCAACATGGAGATGATGCTGGCGGTTCGTTCCGGAAAAGCCATTCGCTTCCATGAAGAGACCGTTAGAGCTGTGGGCAGAACAGCCTCCGGTGTAAAAGGCATCACCCTGGGCGGGCCCAAAGATGAAGTAGTTGGCATGGTTACCGCCAAAAAGGACGAGCAGGACATCCTAGTGATTTCCAAGAATGGATTTGGAAAACGCTCTGCTCTGGAAGATTATCGTATCACTAATCGCGGTGGAAAAGGTGTAAAAACCATCAATATTACGGATAAGACCGGCAATCTGATTGCCCTTAAAGCGGTCACAGATGATGACGATCTTATGATCATCACCGAGAATGGCATCGCCATCAGGCTGGCCGTTAGCGGAGTCAGGGTCATGGGCCGTAACACTCAGGGTGTCAGGCTTATAAATCTTAGAGAGGGAGACCAGATAGCGGCTGCTACCCAGGTTCCGGCCAACGGCGAGAATGAAGAGAACACAGAGGAAGGATCAGAAGATGTTGCAGATCATTAAACAGTTCTGGCATTCTATTTGAAGGTTATTGGTAAAATTGTATTTTTGAGTCAAATTAATCACAATCTAATATGAGAAAGTTAATCACATTGGTAATCATTGTCACAGCAGTCATTGGCATGAATGCCCAGGAGGGAACAGCAGTTGTAATGTTGAATCCCAGTACCGTACAAAAGAAAGTAGACAAGAGTAATGCAGAAATTCAGGATCCCAAAAAGAATGCTAAAGCTGCGACCTGGCAAAAGAGGGGTGAACTCTACCAGGATGTATTTAATATCGGCCTCCAGGAAGTCACAGAGGGAATAAATTCCAAAATGTTCACACTTTTTTACAAAGAGCCCAAAAGCATTGAAACTGAAACCATGGACAACGGCTCGCTAAAGGAGATCTACATCTACGATAACATGAAGTATGTATTTGTGAACGATGCCCTTGAAAGCTGGGTGAGGATCAATCCCATCCATGAGGATCCACTCAGGGTAGCCATTGATTCTTATGTAAAAGCCCGGGAACTTGACGAAAAAGGCAGTCTTGATGGCAAGATCAAAAACAATTTGATTAATGTGAAGTCTTTGTTAAAGATAGACGGTGTAAATAACTATTATTTAGATGATTATGAGGGAGCGCTTGCTTCTTTTGAAGATGTTCTGGAAATCAATGAGATGGATCTTTTCGCGGGAGAGTTGGATACTACTATGGTACAGTATTCCGGCATCATTTCACGGGAGATTGCAGGTAAAACAGGCAGCGACGAACTCTACAAGAAAGCAATAGGGTATTATATGCAACTAGCGGCTGTGGATTTCGGAGGTCCCAATACCTATCTGCAGATCAAATCGGATTACTTTTCGCTGGGCGATACCTTATCGGCGCTGGAAATCCTGAAAGAGGCTTACGCAAAGTATCCCGATACCGTGAACATCATTGCCAACGTGGCTGATACTTACATTCAGTTGAAGCAGATTGATGAAGGTATTGCCTTTATGGCGAGTGTAATTGAGAAGAATCCCAGCATTGCTGAGTCGTATTACTGGCAGGGACGAATGCTTATCAACAAGGAAGACGTGGAGTTCATTGATAAAGCCATCGAGTCCTACAAAAAGGCAGGAGAGCTGGATCCCAGCATTTATTATGTCTGGTACGACCTGGGATACATTTATTACCTGCAGGGTGCTGATTTCTATGATAGGTCCAGCGAAGAAAAAGATGATGTTATCAGGGCGAAATTGATAGAATTAGGGAAGGAGAAATACATGTCTGCCATTCCTGTCCTGGAGAAAGCATACAAGCTGAACGATTTAAATGCCAGTGTGAAATATGAATCCCTTGATCTGTTGCAGAGAATTTATTACAAGGAGCAGATGACTGAGGAATACGAACGCGTAAAGGAGCTGAAAGCTAATCTGTAAGTTTGCTTTGCGTAGAATGATATAATGTTAGAGCGTTAAAACTTAGGAAAATAAGATTTGAAGGGGAGGTATGGTTTTAATATCTCCCTTTCTCTTCATATATTCTATTTAACATAACATTAATTATAGGACAATCCAAGCAAATTGCGTTCAGGTCTCCTGATTAACATAAAATCAGATATAGTGGCCATTCCTGGTCCTATATCGGAACCGATTTTATGTTAAAAGGATTTGCGGCCTCCACCAGGTTTACCAGCTTTGGTTGGATCCATCCTCACTGGCACTCCTTGTCCTATAATTTATATTATATCTGCGCTTGCAAAGCTGCTCATTTCGAGACTTTCTCATTTGGGATGACATCCAGGCTATCTTCACAGCTTTCATTAAGATTTTGCCGCTTGCCTTCGCCTTATCGCTCAGGTAAATAGAACGCACAAGCCTGTGCTCAAAATACTGACATTTTGAGGTTTAGGCAGATTGTCCTATAATTAGTCGTTATATTAAATTGCCGCTCCGGCCTCCCTGACATCGCTGTTCAACGGATTTTTCAGCCTCGAAAAATGCAAAATCCGCTTCAGGCGCAATGGCCTGCCCCCCGTCTCCACTTTTGATCAGCGATCCCGGCCCGCAAGGTTTTTCTGTTTCCTGATTGTAAAAGCGTATTTGGCAAATTCGCTCGCAAGGCTTGCTCAGTTTGCAATACACTTTTTTGTGAAAAGATTTGAAAGGCTCCTGGATTCTGAAGCAAGGGTTATG
>SPBY01000066.1 GCA_004525825.1 Bacteroidia bacterium | reverse complement strand
TATGGCATAACTTTTGGGGTAGGCTTACCGGTAAAAACCTTAAGATCGAGTATAAATGTGGCATTCACACTGGGTACCAGGGGTACCACAGAGTACAATTTAGTGAAAGAAAATTATGGTATTATAACATTTAATGTAACTTTACATGATCTATGGTTCCGTAAAAGGAGATTTGACTAAAACAGCATATTTTAAAAAGTATGAAAACGAAAGCCCTCAAAACCATCCTTTTAGCAACGATATCCCTATTGTTTGCCCTAGCTGCATTTTCACAGAAGGGAATCGAGGACGGATCGAAATACGGCAAAGGCCAGGACAGTATCAATTGTATTAAAAACCTTTCGCTGTACAGGGAGTTTTTTAAACACAGCAACTATAAAGATGCCATAGCTCCCTGGCGGGTAGTGTTTGGTTCCTGTCCTGCCTCCAGTGAGAGAATGTATGTGGAAGGAATTACCATGTACCGCTCCTTCATAGAGTCCGAATCAAATCCTGCCAGGAAAGAACAGTTGATAGATACCATGCTACTGATTTACGACAGGCGCATTGAATATTTTCAAGGTGAAGGGAATGTGCTGGGAAGAAAGGGAATTGATCTTTTGCGCTACCGGAATCAGGAGATTGCTGCGGTAGAGCAGGCCTATAAATACCTGAAGCGCAGCATTGAATTGCAAAAGAATAAATCCAGTGATGCGGAGATGGTTACTTTCATCAATGCCAGCGTCACCCTGAATCAGAAGGGAAAGATGGATGATAATCAATCCATTGAGGATTATTTCATGGTGACTGAAATCATTGATGGGCTGCTTGATTTGAGTTCCCGCTGGCCAAAAGCCAAAGAGAGCATCGACGACATGATGCTGGCTTCCGGACTGCTCACCTGCGATGCTTTAGACAAGTACTTTGTACCACAGTATGAGGCCAACAAAACTGATAAGGCTTTCCTGGAACATGTAATTAAGTTCTACTCGTCGGCGGGTTGTGACAGGGCCAATGTCTATGTAAACGCCTCTGAGCAGATGTACAAAATTGCCCCCGGACCGCAATCGGCACACCAGCTGGCCGTCCTGTTCATTGCCAAAAGTGATTTCCAGAAAGCAGCACAATATCTTCAAATGGCTGTGATTGGTGAGAACATCGACGACGAGACAAGGGCCACATGGTATTATGAGCTTACTATTGTAAGTACTGCCAATAAAGAATATTGCGAGGCCATCGTCTGGGCCAATGAGGCCATCGCACGAAAAAGCAATTATGGAAAAGCTTACATCGCTCTTGGAGATGCCATTATTGCATCGCGTACCAACCTGGGGGGTGATTTTGAACAGCGTGCAGCTTTCTGGGTGGCAGCTGACAAGTATGCCAAGGCCAAATCGGTGGATCCCAGTGTCACCGCCGATGCCAACAAAAGGCTGAATGACTACTTAAACCAGTATCCCAACCACGAAGAGGTATTCTTCAGAGACATGAAAGATGGCGATTCTTATCAGGTGAAAGGTTGTATTAATGAATACACCACCGTACGTTCACGGAAAGAATAAACCCGCCCTACCCCATACAAAGGCCTCCATTACCGGGGGCCTTTTTTTTGTCTTAAGGGCAGAGGGTGAAATTGCAGGGTGAGCGCTGCTTTTTACTATCTTTGCGTCTATGAACTGGAGAGTGAGTCATTTATCATTTATGCTGGCCATCCTGGCACTGTTGTCGGGGGGATGTGAGAACGATATTGAACGAATCAACATGCTCACCGATGATTCGGAAACCCCCACTGTGCAAGGCACCAACATAAAGGTCATTTACAGCGATTCGGCCAAAGTAAAGGTCCAGATACTGGCTCCGACATACCAACAATTCCCGGATGTGGAGCGGCCCTGCATGGAATTTCCTGAAGGTATGGAAGTGTATTTTTATGACGATTCATTAAAGTTGGAATCGGAGATTACAGCCGACTATACCATTTACTACCTGGAAGAACATTTGTGGCATGCCACAGGCAATGTGGTTGCCCGGCGCTATGATAACGGGGATGCCCTCTATACCGAGGAGTTGTTTTGGAACGAAGACGAGAAGCGTATCTACTCCGACACTTACACCAAGGTACACAACGAAGACAACGTTCTTTATGGTAGCAGGGGATTCAGGTCGAACCAGGATCTGTCCAACTGGCAGCTCATCGGTTCCAGTGGAACCATAATAGTTGAAGATGAGCAATAGAGCAGGCGGTCTTTTCGAAGTGGTCTGGTTTGTACTGGGCGGGCTTTTACTTATTATGGGGGTCGATATAACCACGGGGTCAGGAATTGGTGAAAGCTGGTACTATTTTCTCTTCTCCCTCCTCGCCTTTGCCATGTACTTTTTCAGACGACGCATGAGACTTAAACACAAGTAAAACATGAGTTACCCGATTCTGATCATCCTTATTCTGGTTTCCATTCTGTTTTCTGCATTTTTCTCAGGCATGGAGATAGCTTTTATATCGGCCAATAAACTTCGAATTGAGATTGACAGGAAACAGAAAAAGGTCTTTTCCCCTTTGGTCAGTTTCTTCAACAAACACCCTTCCAGGTTCATCGCCACCATGCTTGTGGGGAACAACATTGCTCTGGTCATCTATGGAATTGCTTTTGCCATGCTACTGCAGAACCCTATCCGAAATGTGCTGGGCGAAAATGCAAACGCTGCCACCCTGCTGGTGCAGACCCTGGTCTCCACACTGATCATCCTGCTTACAGCCGAATTCCTTCCCAAAACCCTCTTCAGACTCAACCCCAACAACTCGCTACGCTTATTGAGTTTGCCCATACTGCTGTTTTATGTGATCCTCTATCCCATTAGCATTTTCACCATTGGTATCTCCAATTTTACTATGAAGTACCTGTTTCGGGTCAATCCCGATGCTAAAGACACAAAACCGGTATTTGGCAAAGTGGACCTGGATCATTTCCTAACCACTCTGCATCCCGAACAAAATACCAACGAAGAGACCGGTGATTTAAAGATATTTCAGAACGCACTGGAATTTTCGGGATTGAAAGTCCGCGACTGCATGATCCCTAGAACCGATGTCATTGCTCTTGAAGTGGATGCCTCGCTGGACGATCTTTCGGAACGCTTCATCGAAACCGGCCTCAGCAGAATCCTTATTTACAGCGATACCATCGATAAAGTAATCGGCTACGTGAATTCCAAGGACCTGTTCAGGAAACCGCAAGAGATCAGGTCCCACCTGAAGCCCATACGAATCGTTCCGGAAACCCTGCCTGTAAATAAACTGCTTACAGGTTTTATCAAGGAAGGACAGAGCATTGCCCTGGTGGTGGATGAGTTCGGCGGGACCTCCGGCATGATAACCACCGAAGATATCATAGAGGAGATCTTTGGCGAAATTGAGGATGAACATGATACAAGCGACCTGGTTGAGAAGCAGCTTGACAGGGGCCGCTTCCTGCTATCGGGGCGCCATGAGATAGATTACCTCAACGAGAAGTACTTCCTGGGCATTCCAAATTCGGAAGAATATGACACCCTGGCCGGGTATATCATTTTCCACTATGAAAGCATTCCCGAGAAAGAGACCTCTGTTGAACTGGATAACTTCCTGATAACCATTACAGATGTCAGCTCAAACCGCATTGAAGAGGTAGAGTTAACGGTGATCCGGTCCTGATCAAGCAATTTTCTCCAAACTGAGTTCTTTAAACCTCTAATTATTACTATATTCGTACGCTCAAAATTTAAGGTCAATATTTAGTTAAACAGTTATACATAAATGGCAACATTACAGAATATCAGAAACAAGGCGGGACTGCTCGTAGCCATCATCATCGGACTTGCGCTCTTTGCATTTATCCTGGGCGATCTGATGGGTTCAGGATCGTCTTCGTTGGGGAAAAGATCCGTTGCAGAGATCAATGGAAAAGGTGTTGGAGTAAATGATTACCTGAACAGAGAAAAAGCCCTTCGCGAATTCTACCAGCTCAACGCAGGTGGTCAGAACCTGGATGCAGAACTAGAGAAGCAGATACAGCAGGAAACCTGGAGAAGGCTCATCAGGGAGACGATCATGGAGCGTTCCTACGACCAACTGGGGATCTATGTCAGTGGCGACGAGCTAAAGACCATGGTGACCGGTGACCAGTCCATGGGTATGGGTGGAAACCCGGCTCTGAGTGAGCCACACCCCATAATCCGGCAAATGTTTTCAAATCCTGAAACCGGTCAGCTGAACCGTGCAGTGATGACCAACTATTTCAATTCCCTGGACAATCCACAGTTTGAGCAAGAGAAAAGACGGTGGTTGTTCATTGAGAAGGAGATCATTGATGAGAAGATGAACCAGAAATACTTCAACCTGGTAAAAAAGGGTTTTCAACCCAGCTCCCTGGATCTGAAGGACCATATGACTGAAGCTGGAAAGAGTACAGATTTTGCTTTTATTTCCTTACCCTTCAATGAGATTTCCGACGAAGAGGTCACATTTACTGAAGCGGATTTGAAACAATATTACAGGGATCACAAAGAGAGCTACAACCAATCTCCTTCCAGGACCTTCCAGTATGTGGTTTTTGAAGTGAAAGCCAGTGAAAAAGATGTGGAGACTGCCAGGTACTGGGCCTCTCAAACCAAGGTAGAATTTGCCAGGACTCCGACAAATGAAATCCCCCGGTATGTGAATGGGACCTCAGATGAGCCCTTCGATGAAAGGTACTATACCTATGAGGAATTGCCTCAGAACATCAGGGATTCTGTCTACAATGCTTCAGAAGAGACCGTTTTCGGTCCCTATCGGGAACTTGAATCCTTCAAGCTGGCTCGCATTCAGGACGTCCAGATGAGGCCCGACTCGGTGCGGGTAAGGCATATTCTGCTATCCCTCCAGGCTTACGGAGGAAACAAACAGGTGGTCACCGAACTGGCCGACAGCCTGAAAGGAGTGATCGAAAACGGAGGTGATTTCAACCTTCTGGCCCTGCAGTATTCAGCCGATGAGAGCAACCGTGTCATTGGCGGTGACCTGGGCTGGTTCTCTGAAGGACAAATGGTGACTGAATTCAACGACGCCTGCTTTGAAAACGGTAAAGGCGAACTGGTGACCACTGAAACCATGTATGGAACACACATCGTCCTCATCGAGGAGCAAAGCACTCCTGTGCGCAAGATCCAGGTGGCTACAGTGGTCAGGAATATTTTCGCCAGTGACGAAACCAACCAGGACTATTATAACAGAGCAGTGAAATTCAGGGGCAAAGCCACTGATTTTGAAAAATTCACTGAGCAGGCACGCGAATTTGGTCTTGATCCAAGGTTTGCTCCCAACATCACCAAGGACCAGCAAGTCATCCCTGGCATCGAAGACCCTTTGCAAATCACCAAATGGGCCTATACTTCGGAGGTAAACAGCGTAAGTAATATTTTCAGTCAGAGCGATGAAAAATACATCGTGGCTGTACTTACCGAAGCACAGGAAGAGGGCTATGCCGACATGGAGAGTGTACGGGCCGAAATTACCCTGGCCGTGAAAAAAGAGAAGAAAGCCGAAAAATTGGTGGAAAACCTGAATGCACAACTTGCAGGGGTCACCGACCTGAATCAGTACGGAAAAGCCAACAGCAAGAATGTGGGTGAAGCCACACAGATTAAGTTCGCCAACACCTATGTGGCCGGTATTGGTCTGGAGCCCTATGTGGTAGGTGCTGCCATGTACCTTCAGGTGGACCAGATATCTGCGCCATTGGTGGGAGAGAGCGGAGTGTTTGTGATCGCAGTGACCAACCGCAACGAACCTGCCCCTGCCGAAGCGGAGAAGATTGCTGCCAGAACAAGGCTAAAATTTACGCTGGAGTCCAGGAGCAATTACGAAGCTTACAACGCTCTGCTCGAAGCTGCCGATGTACAGGATAATCGTTTGGAGATCTTTTACAACTAGGGCTCGTGATTATAAGTTCGCAAAGTGGTTATTTTGCTTCGCAAAAAAATCCCAGTTTGCTCACCTTATAATCACTCGCTAAAGGAAGGTTGCTTCGCTGACTATTACTCGCAAAAACATAAAAAAAGGCGCCGGAATGGTGCCTTTTTTTTGTTCCTGAATTTCAGAGCAGCCTGAGCACATTTCCCCGTGTTGCTACCGAAGCGGGTCTCTTTTTTACATAACTTGTACATTACTATGACAATGGACCTCCTATAACACTCTAATTTTGAGTGGAAATAGATGTCAAACTAATATTGGAGGTACCTGAACATGAAAACTGCAACTGTAAGTAAGCTATTCGCCGTGCTGGTGATCCTGGCACTTGGAACCCTTTTGCCCACACTGGCTCAAAACTCCGAAGCACAATTTCAACAAGGTTTAATCAAAGAGGAAGGCGAAGGATCTCTTCTGGAGGCCATTGAAATTTACAATGAAGTCGCAGCGGATGAATCCGCCGGGCGCCCTTTGCAGGCAACAGCCATGCTTCATATTGGTCTCTGTTACGAAAAACTTGGCCGTCAGGAAGCATCGAATACCTACCGCAACATCATCAATAATTTCCCCGATCAGACTGAAACAGTAAAAGTAGACAGGGAGAAGCTAAGCCTTCTGGCACAGACCACTGTCATCACTAAAGCAGAAAGCAATGAGTTCAGGATAAGGAAGGTATGGGAAGGAGCTGAAGATTTGTTTGGTAAAGCATCCCCGGATGGAAAATACCTTTCATTCACAGATTGGGAAACAGGAGATCTGGCCGTTTACGAACTTGCAGGCGGAAAGACTCGTCGCCTGACCCACAAAGGCACCTGGGAGGACTGCTCTGACTATGCAGAAGATTCTCGATGGTCTCCCGATGGAAGGCAAATTGCCTATGGCTGGTGTGATGATACTGGAGCATATGATTTACGCATCATCGGGCTTGATGGTTCCGGACCGGAAATCATTTACAAAAATGAGCAGGTCATGTATGCGATCCCCTGTGATTGGTCACCGGATGGGAAACAGGTGCTTGCCCTTCTGCAATTTATGGACCGGACCATGAAAGCCGCGCTCATATCCGTGGAGGATGGATCCATGAGTGTGCTGCGATCTTCTGATGAATGGCCGGGAAGTATCTGCCTGACCAGAGATGGACGTCACATGCTATATGATCAGCCACAGAAGGAAAATTCACGGGTCAGGGATATATACCTGTTGCCAATCAAGGGGGGCCAATCGATCCCGTTGGTTCAGAATCCTGCTGATGATTTTTTACTTGACATCACCCGGGACGGCAATCATGTACTGTTCTCCAGTGACCGCGACGGAACCCTGGCTTTGTACCTGATTCAACTGGAGGAGGGGAAGCCCAAAGGTGAACCGGTCCTGGTACGTTCAGGCATGGGGCAGATACAGAATTTGGGCTTTACACCATCCGGATCCTTTTATTACGGTATGTCAAAAGAATCAACTGATATATATATGGGTGAACTGGACCCTGCAAGCGGAAACTTCATCAGGCCATGGGCAAAAATGAATACAAGGTTCCAGGGTTATAACCGGGAACCTGCTTATGCCCCCGATGGAAAACAGCTGGCCTATATTAGTGTCATGAACCCTTCAGCGGCCAATACGAGTGGAAATGCAAAAGGGGGAGATATGTTGGTCATAAGATCCCTGGAAACAGAGCAGGAACGGAATATCATTCCGGAACTCACCCATATGGGTTTCCCTATCTGGTCACCGGATAATAAGTTCGTCACAGTGGTGGAATGGGCTGAAAAAAGTTCCATGGGTATGCACAGGATCAACGTGGAAACTGGTCAAATGGAAACCCTCATCAATCCCGATGAAGGAATCAGGCTTTTTGGCAGGCATGGATGGTCGCCGGACGGAAACACCCTGTATTACGGGCTCCTGTCAAAGGATTTCACTTCATTTCAGATCTTGTCCAGGAATCTTGAAAGCGGTAAAGATCATAGAATATATGAATCACATGATATTTTGCATTTATCGCTTTCTCCCGACGGTTCCCAGCTGGCAATCCTTTCCATATCCCGGAGGGTGAAAGCCTATGCCATGCATCTTATGCCTGTATCGGGTGGCGAGGCCAGGGAACTTTTCAGATTCAATAAGGATGAAAATATTGATATTGCCTATGCATGCACCACTATCTGGAGCAAGGATGGAAAATACATCCTGTTCTTATTAAAAGATGGTACTGTGGAAAATCCCTCCTGGGAATTGTGCAGAATCCCTGCCCCAGGAGGCCAGATCGAGAAACTTGATATCCAAGTGCAAGGAATCACCGCCTCCAGCTTGAGTATGCATCCCGACGGCCGGCACATTGCATTCTCCTCCACAAGCTCACCTATATCGTCGGCTGTATGGGTGATGGAAAATTTTCTGCCCTTAGAATAACTATATAATGGTTAGCAAGAAAAAACCGGTTTTCAGACTTACTCTATTTTTCATTTCTGTAGTGCTTGCATCTGGGACCATTCTTGCCTATTTGAGTATTAATAACATATCCAATCTCAGGAGTTAACTCAGAAACGAGTAGAAGAGGAACAGAAAAACCTGGCAGCTGTTTTATCAAACCATGTACATGGATTAATCTTTGAATTGGCGGATAATTTCTCAGAATATTTAGATAGCCAAAACGTAGATGATGAAGCCGGGAACTTAGCCCTGGATACGCTAGACCAGGTAGAGCAAGTCTTTGTAATTGACAGGGATGGTCATTTTTTGTGGCCCTGGTATGTGGAAGGTTCTGAGAATCGCATTGAAAGAGTAAGCACTGAAAGATATCGAACGCTTTTTAGTCAGGCAGAAAGGGCTGAGTGTATCGAACAGAACTTTGCCAAAGCCATTAAATACTACATTGCCTCTCTAAAGGTATCCATCAATAAACACGATTCAGTACACTCTTTGAATGCCCTGGCCAGGCTTTCGGTAAAATCAGATGAAATAAAGCAGGCACTCAGCTATTATTCAAGCATCACATCAAACTATTATTCTCTAATTGACCTGCACGGATTTCCCTATGTCTATTATGCCATTCCGCAACTGATCAAGACTTCCAATACTTCGAACAGGCAAGATGTACTCCAGGTAATAGAATTTTGCCTGGCCGGGATGGTATGCGGAAAGATTCCGCTTATCCAGAGTACAGCTGATATTCTGGAGCAGGTTAGCGGCTGGCTTGAATTGGATCTAACACCTAATGAAAGGGTTGGCGAAATCAAAGAGTCCATATATAGGGTCAGATATCACCTGTCTTTCATCGAAACCAATAAAGAGCTAATCCGGGAAGCATTGAACAGGGAGGGCATCAATGAAATTCCACCCATCCATGGAAAATTCCAGGTTGTGAGCGGGAAAGAACTGGATGGAGGGGAGCTTATCCTTTTGGAAGCTGAAGGGGATCGGGCATTTGGCTTCTCTGTTATCCTTGAGCACCTATGGAGCAGAGTACCTGATTATGAAATTTTACTTAACACCGAATTTGAATATGAGCTTGAATTGGTAAGCTTAGTCAATGGCTCGAATCCGGAGGGACATTCAGGGATTTTCACAACTGAGTTATCTCCTTATTTCCCGGGCCAATATCTACAGGTCAAGCTTAAAAATGAAAACCTGATTGATGAATTCGTCAGAAGGCGAAGTTGGATCTTCGGGATTTCCCTGAGCTTATTGCTGGGAGGAATGATCCTTGGAGTCCTCCTGATTCTAAGGGATATTTCAAGGGAAGAACACCTGGCCCGGTTAAGATCTGACTTTATTTCCAACGTGACCCACGAACTGAAAACACCGCTCACATCCATTCAGCTGTTCACAGAATCGATCCTGCTTAAGAGACTAAATTCAGAAGGTCAAAAGAAAGAGTATCTGCAGATCATCCTGAAAGAAACGGAGAGTCTGAAAAGGATGATCAATAACATCCTTGATTTTTCAAGAAGGGAAAAGGGCAAGCCTGAATATAACTTTGAAGAGGTAAACGTAACTTTGCTGTTGCAGGCTGCCCTGAAAGATCTTGATTACTGGCTGGTGGAGAAAAACTTTACCCTGGAAAAAGAGATGGAAAATCCTGTCACGGCCATGGCCGATCCTGCTGCCCTCAAACAGGCAATCATCAATCTGCTGAACAATGCCATAAAATTCTCAGTGAAACGAAAAGAGATTGCAGTAAGGCTCAAAAAAGAGGGAGAGATGGTCCTTCTGCAGGTGGAGGATAAGGGGATCGGGATCCCTGAGGATCAACAAGAACTGATATTTCAGCCCTTCTACCGGGTTGGGCAGAAGAATTCAGAAGACATCAGTGGAACAGGGCTCGGGCTTTCTGTGGTGAAAGAGATTGTGGAGGCTC